>NZ_BAAALF010000030.1:49128-57744 GCF_039528135.1 Kitasatospora nipponensis
CCGCCCCCCGCCCGCGGAGGGGGCGCCGCGACCCGAAGCAGCGTCAGGCGACGCGGACCGGACGCGGAGCGTCAGACCGAGAGCACCTGGCCGGGCAGGATCAGGTTGGCGTCGGCGCCGATGACCTGCGCGTTGTTCTTGTACAGGGTCTTCCAGTCGATGCCCTTGGCGGCGGCGATGTCGCTCAGGGTGTCACCGCTCTTGACGGTGTAGCTGCCACCCTTGCCGGCCGGCTTCTGGGCCGGCTTCGGGGCGGGCTTGGCAGCCGGCTTCGCGTCCTGCGCGGCGGCCTGCGGGGCGGCGGCCTGCGGGGCGCTCTTCGGCGCGGCCTTCGGGGCGGCCGGCTGCGCGGCCTTCGGCTGCGGGGCCGGGGCGGCGGTGCTCTTGCCGGTCGACGGCGCGGAGGTGTCCACGACGGCCGGGGCGCCGCCCTTGGTCAGGCCGGCCTTCACCGAGCAGACGGGCCAGGCGCCGGGGCCCTGGTCGGCCAGCACCTTCTCGGCGACGGCGATCTGCTGCGCCTTGGTGGCCTGGTTGGCCTGCGGCGCGTACTGGGTGCCGCCGTAGGCCGCCCAGGTGGAGGAGGTGAACTGCAGGCCGCCGTAGAAGCCGTTGCCGGTGTTGATGCTCCAGTTGCCGGTGCTCTCGCACTGGGCGACGGCGTCCCAGGTCGCGGTGGACGCGGCGGAGGCCGTGGTGGCCGTGACGAGGCCCGCCACCGGGAGGGCGGCGACGGCGCCACCCAGGACGGCCAGCCGCACGCGCTTGCGGCGCGAGGCGGTGGCAGCGGTGGTGGCAGCGGCGTTCTCGTTACGGAAAGACATGGATTCCCTCTCGACAGCCCCGGGCGGGCAGGCGGAACCAGAGCCCGTGAGGGCCCTCTCCGCTCGCCTCGTCCTTGGGCGGCCGAGTACGTGTCCGACGTACTGCGCCGCCCCGGCCACTCCGCCACACACCGCCGACCTGTACGAGCCGTTCGAGCGGTGGGCACCTGCTGTGCGCTGGGGGTGAGCCCGGGTGGTGCTCGTTGCACCGGGGATGAAGCTAGGTGCCCGAGCTGTCCCGAATCAACCGGTTCCGGGTCCACCCAGGTCAGCTGGGCGTTACCCGCGGTAACGATCAAGCAAAGCAAGGCCTGATGTCCGCTTTACTACCATTTGCGAAGACCAAACATCACGCAAGTGTGACCCCGGTCTCATTTCCCACCCTGTGAGGCTGCGCACATCATCGACAGATTGTGACCACGCGTCTACCAGGTGCAGTCAGCAGGGCGTCAAATCGCGTCACTCCGCACCACCACCCGTGACTCGGACCACAGCAGGCCGTTGGTAATGGCGCGCGGGCCCGCCCGCGCGGTCCCCGCAACAACCCGAGGAGTCTTCGTGCCGCGCATGCTCGATGTCAGCGACGAGGTCCGAGCCGAGATCGGCGACGACGAAGCCGACCGTCTGCTCGGCGGGGCCCATGCCCCTGATACCTACGACTGCACCTCCTGCCGAACACCGGGCAACTCCCTCCAGGAGCTGACCAGCACCGTTCTCTTCGTCGGCGACGAGACCGCGGTGCTGGCCTTCGCCCATCTGCGCTGCATCCCCTCCCAGGTGGTGCCGGTCTCGGAGGAACAGCTGCTCGGCGCGGTCCGCAGCATCAGCCAGGCCCAGGGCAGCGGCCAGCCGACCCAGGCGGGCGGCGCGAACTACCTGGGACGGCCGGACCCGGCGGCGGCCCCCGCGGGCGGCCCGGGAGGCGTCGACTACGGCCGGGCGCCGGGCCGGAGCCAGGGCCAGCCGGGCCCCGGCCAGTTCCTCGCCACCGCGCCCGAGCCGGCCTTCGCCGAACCGGCCTTCGCCGAACCGCGCTCGGCCGAGCCCGCCTACCCGGCACCCGCCCTCTCCGAGCCGGCGTTCCCCGAGCCCGCCGCCCCCGCCGAGCCCGCGGCGCCGGTGCCCGCGTCGGCGCCGGGCGAGCCCGCCGTCCTCGGCATCACCTGCGGCCTGGTGCTGTGCGGGGACACCGGGCACGCCGCGCTGGTGGTCGAACCGACCGGGCCGGTCGGCCGGCCGGGCCGGCTCACCGGCGAGGACGAGTTCCTGCCGCTCCTCGCCGACCACGGGTTCTTCCCCATCACGGACGTGGACCAGCCGCCCGCCCAACTGGCCGGCTGGTCGGTGCTGATGGCGATGGGCCGGCTGCACGCGATCCTGCAGCCCTCGGCGGTCGGCAGCATGGCCTGGTGGCAGGCGCACCAGCCGCTGCTGGTCACCGAGGCGTGGCGGGCGGCGGCGGCCCGGCAGGCCGAGGTGATCTTGTACGCCGCGCCGGCCGGGACGATCGGGCGCCAGCCGCGCGAGGACCTGCTGCGCCGGGCGCTCGACCGGGCCGCCGCGCGCGGCCTGCTGGTGGCCGCCACCCTCCCGCTGGCCGGCACCTGAGCCCACCCGGCAACCCCGGCGCCCCGGCACCCCGAAACCCCCGCAGCCACCCCCACACCGCTAGCCGTACGGGCCGCCTCCCGCCACTGCCGGAGGCGGCCCGTACGGCGCGCGGGGCCGGGCAGGCTCCGGCCCCGCCGGACGCCGCCCGCATCCCCGACCGCCCTCGCTCGTTGGGCCCTACGTGTACAGCTACGACGTGACCTCAGCCTTCCGTCAGAACGCGGCCACCCGAGGGATCCCGGCAATGAGGCCGTCGTACGACGGGGAGCATCCGACCGCCCCCACCCCGACGCCGATCTACGACGAGCTGTACTCGGAGTACCGACGCCTCTTCCGGGCCCTGCCGGGCGACCGCGCCGGCGAGGAGGACCTGCGCTTCACCGGCTTCGCGGTCCGCGAGCGGCCGTACGCCGGCCTGCTGGAGGAGTACCGCGACGCGTACGGGAACCGGCCGGGCTACGGACCGGGCCTGGGCGGCGACTACTTCGCCGTCCGCGGCGCGCTCACCCAGCACCAGGCACTCCCCGGCCAGCCGGGCCAGCCCGGCCAACCGGCGGGGCCGGCGGGCGCGCCCGGGACCGCCGGCACGACCGGCGCCGCGCAGTTCGTCCCGGCGCAGCAGCAGGTCCCGCACCAGCCGTACCCGGCGCCGCACGGCGGCCAGCAGGAGCAGACCCAACTCCTGCACCCCCAGGCCCCCGCCCACCAGCAGCCCGCGCAGAACCAGCAGCAGAACCCGCCGCAGGGCCAGCACCACACCCAGCAGCAGCCGCACCAGAACCAGCACCAGGCCGCCCACCAGCAGCCCCAGGCCCACCCCCAACATCAGCAGGCGTCCGTTCCGCACGGCTCGATCCCGCCGCCCAGCACCGGCCAGGGCTGGGTGGCCACCGGCTACCTCGCGCCCCCGGCGGTCCCCGCCCCCACCGCGGCCCCGGTGGTCCCCGCCCCCGCGGGCGCCGCGCCGGGCCGGCACCGCAACAACCTGCTGTCACTCCCCCCGGGCCGCGGCTGACCCCGGCCACTCCCGCGCCCGCACACCGGACCGCCCCCGGACCGCCCCCGGGCCGCCCATCGGACGCACGACGGCCCGGCAGCCAAAGGCTGCCGGGCCGTCCCCGTCCTGCTACGTCCTGCTCCTGCACCTACTTCTTGCGGCGCTTCTCCCGCACCCGGACCGAGATCGAGATCGGCGTCCCGACGAAGCCGAACTCCTCGCGCAGCCGGCGCTCGACGAAGCGCCGGTAGCCCGCCTCCAGGAAGCCCGAGGCGAAGAGCACGAAGCGCGGCGGCCGGATGCCGGCCTGGGTCCCGAACAGGATGCGCGGCTGCTTGCCACCGCGGATCGGGTGCGGGTGGGCGGCGACCAGCTCGCCGAGGAAGGCGTTCAGCCGGGCGGTGGGGATGCGCGTCTCCCAGCCGGCCAGCGCGGTCTCGATGGCCGGGACCAGCTTCTCCATGTGACGGCCGGTCAGCGCCGACACGTTCACCCGGGGCGCCCACTGCACCTGGACGAGATCCTTCTCGATCTCGCGCTCCAGGTAGTAGCGGCGCTCCTCGTCCATCTGGTCCCACTTGTTGTAGGCGACCACGACGGCGCGACCGGCCTCGACGGCCATCGAGATGATCCGGGTGTCCTGCTCGGCCAGCGTCTCGCTGGCGTCGATCAGGACGACCGCGACCTCGGCCTTCTCCAGCGCGGCGGAGGTGCGCAGCGAGGCGTAGAAGTCGGCGCCGGCGGTCAGGTGGACCCGGCGACGGATACCGGCGGTGTCGACGAACTTCCAGGTCTTGCCGCCCAGTTCGATCAGCTCGTCGACCGGGTCACGGGTGGTGCCGGCGATCTCGTTGACGACCACCCGCTCCTCGCCGGCCACCTTGTTGAGCAGGCTCGACTTGCCGACGTTCGGCCGGCCGATCAGCGCGACGCGGCGCGGGCCGCCGGGGGCCACGCCGAAGGTCTGCGGCGGCGCCTCGGGCAGGGCGTCCATCACGGCGTCCAGCAGGTCGCCGGAGCCACGGCCGTGCAGGGCGGAGACGGGGTAGGGCTCGCCCAGGCCCAGCGACCAGAGGTAGGCGGCCTCGGCCTCGGTGGACTGGCCGTCGACCTTGTTGGCGCAGAGCACGACCGGCTTGCCGGCCTTACGGATGATCTTGATCAGCGCCTCGTCGGTGTCCGTGGCGCCGACGGTGGCGTCGACCACGAAGAGCACCGCGTCCGAGGTCTCGATGCCGAGCTCGGCCTGGGCGGCGACCATGGCGTCGATGCCGAGGACGTCGATCTCCCAGCCGCCGGTGTCGACCAGCTTGAAGCGCCGGCCGTTCCAGGTGGCCTCGTAGGTGACCCGGTCACGGGTCACTCCGGGCTTGTCCTCGACGACCGCCTCGCGGCGACCGATGATGCGGTTGACCAGGGTCGACTTGCCGACATTGGGGCGGCCGACGACGGCCAGCACCGGCAGCGGGGCGTGCCCGGCGCCGTCACCGTCGAGCTCCTCGCCGTCGAGGCCCTCCTCGGCGGCCAGCGCCATGAACTCGGCGTAGTCGGTGGCGTCCAGCTCGCCGTGCTCGGCGAGGGGTTCGTTGCTCATCTGTCTCTGTCCGTTTCCCGGCGCACCCGTGATCGGGCACGCCGTGCGTACCTGCCCGGACGCTGGGCGCCGGGCAGCGCGAAAAAGTGGTTCCAGCGAAAAGTCGGGGCCCGACGCGGGCCCGGCACGGGCCGGGCGAACGGTCGGGCGGCACAGCGGTCGGGCGGCGTAGCGGTCGGGCGAGGTGGCGGTGGGGCGAGGTGGCGGTCGGGCCACGTAGCCGTCAGGCGAGGATCGGTGGGTCGGGGAACGGTCAGGCGGCCGCCGCGGCGGCGGACCGCCGCTCCACCAGCTCCACGATGGTGTCGACGACCTGCTCGAGCGTCAGGTCGCTGGTGTCCACCAGGACGGCGTCCGCCGCCTGGCTGAGCGGCGCGGTGGCCCGCGAGGAGTCGGCCGCGTCGCGACGGACCAGGTCGGCGGCCATCGCCGCGATGGTGGCCTCGTCCACGCCCTTGGCCCGCAGCTCGGCCGCCCGCCGCTCGGCGCGAGCCGCCTCGGAGGCGGTCAGGAAGACCTTCGCCGTGGCACCGGGGAAGACCACGGTGCCCATGTCCCGGCCCTCGGCGACGATCCCGCGCTGCGCCACCTCGGCGCAGCCGCGCTGCAGCTCCACCAGCCGGGTGCGCACCTGCGGGACGGCGGCCACCGCGCTGACCTTGGCGGTCACCTCGGGGCCGCGGATCGGCACGGCGACGTCCTGGCCGTCGACCGTGATGGTCGGGCCGTCGGCGTCCGTGCCGGAGACGATCACGGGCTTGGCGCAGGCGATGGCGACCGCGTCGGTGTCGTCCACGTCCACGTCGTTGGCCAGCATCCACCAGGTCATCGCCCGGTACATGGCGCCGGTGTCCAGGAAGCTCAGGCCCAGCCGGGCCGCCACCGCGCGGGAGACGGTCGACTTGCCGGAGCCGGAGGGTCCGTCGATGGCGACGACGACCGGGGCGTGCGCGCGCAGGGCGTGCGCTCGGTCGGCAGTGTCCACGGGGGAACCTCTCTTCTTGACACCCGGGGGAGATACCTCAAGGTTAGACGACCGGCGGCACCCGCCCTCCCGCGCTGCGCGCGGCCCGACCGGCCCCCACCTCCCGGGGCTCCTCCCGCTCCTGGTCGGTCCCGGTCAGTCCCGGACGTTCCAGCCCCGCGCACGCAGCGTCACCACGAGCTCGTGGACGGCGGACGGCGCCACCGAGAGCTGCACCAGGCCCACCCGCTGGCCGGCCGAGTGGTCGATCGCCACGTCCTCGATGTTGACCCCGGCCCGGGCCACCTCGCCGAAGAGCCGGCCCAGCTCGCCGGGCTGGTCGCCGATGGCCACCACGACCGTCTCGTACCGGGTGGGCGGGGCGCCGTGCTTGCCGGGGATCCGGGCCTGGCCGTGGTTCCCGCGCCGCATCACGGCCTCGATGCCCGCCACGCCGGCCTGCCGGGCCGCCTCGTCACCGTCCTGCAGCGAGCGCAGCGCGGCCACCGTGGTGCTCAGGTCGGCGGCGAGCTCGTCCAGGATGTCGGCGACCACGCCCGCGTTGGCGGAGAGGATGTCCAGCCACATCCGGGCGTCGGAGGCGGCGATCCGGGTGACGTCGCGCACGCCCTGGCCGGCGAGGCGCACGGACGTCTCGTCGGCGTGCTCCAGGCGGGCGGCGACCAGCGAGGAGAGCAGCTGCGGGGTGTGCGAGACCAGCGCCACGGCGCGGTCGTGCGCGGCGGCGTCCATCACCACCGGCATGGCGCCGCAGAGCGCGACCAGCTCCAGGGCGGCGTTCAGGGTGTCGGTGCTGGTGTCGGGGGTCGGGGTGAGCACCCAGGGGCGGCCCTCGAAGAGGTCGGCCCGGGCGGCCAGCGGGCCGGACTGCTCGCGGCCGGCCATCGGGTGCCCGCCGATGTAGTGCACGGTGTCGCAGCCGAGCGCGGCGACCTCGGCCCGCGGGCCGGACTTCACGCTCGCCACGTCGGTGTAGCAGCGGGCCAAGCCGCGCCGCTGGCAGTCGGCCAGCACCTTGCCGACCAGGGCCGGCGGGACGGCGACGATCGCCAGGTCGACCGGCTCCTCGGGCTCCTCGACCGTGCCGGCGCCGAGCGCGGCGGCCGTGCGGGCGGCGTCCGGGTCGGCGTCCTCCAGGTAGACCGTTATCCCCCGGCCGGTCAGCGCGAGCGCGGCGGAGGTGCCGATCAGTCCGGTGCCGACAACGGCTGCGGTGCGCATGGCGGTGATCACTCCTGCGGTCCGGGGAACGTACGGGACCCACATCCTCCCGCACCCCCACCCGCCGCACCGCGCCGCCCCACCGGTTGTCGCCCGCCCCGCCCCGGCCGTCCGCACACCCCCCAGCCACCCGCCGTCCCGGCCCGCCGGACCGGCCGCCGCGCGGCCAGCGAAAACCCGGGACACTGTCACCGCCGCAGGGCAGACTGGGCCACCGACAGCAGGTCCGGGCCGGCGAAAGGGGCGGATTTCCGTGACACTCCCAGCAGCAGACATCCCGTCACCTCCCGACTGGCCCTCGGTGCTGGACTCCGTGGTGGTGCACGCCTCGGGCGCGGTCTGCCGCCGCCTGGCCCACGGCCCGCTCCCCGCGCCCATGCCCGCCACCACCGCCACCGCCACCGCCACCGCCACCAGCGGGCCGGGCCCGGTCGCCGTCCGGATCCGCCTCACCGGCCTGCCGCGCTCGCTGGACCCCTCCTCACTGCGGGCCTCGCTGCCCGACGCGCCGCCCGGCTGGCGGGTCACCGAGGTCCGCCCCACCACCGAGGCGCTGGTGCGCACCCCGGCGGAGCTGCCCGAGCTGCGGCGCGAGCTGGCCGAGGCCGAGGACCGGCTCGAGGCGCTGGACCGGCGCGAGGAGCTGCTGTCCACACGCCGTGCCACCACCTCCGCCCTGAAGGCCGTCCGGCCGCCGCAGCCGGAGGACGCCCCGCTGCGGCCCGCCCCGGTCGACGCCGTGCTCGCGCTCGCCGACTTCGTCGAGGACCGGCTCGAGGAGCTGCATGGCAGGCTCGACGAGGTCCGGCGACAGCGCGAGGAGGCCGAGCACACGCGCGACCTGCTCCAGGAACGCCTGCGACGGACCTCCGACGCCTCGCCGGCGGCCCCCGTCGAGACGTCCGCGGTCGCGCTGGTCACCCTCACCCACGACGCCGGCCCCGCCGTCACTCCGGAGACCACCGACGCCCCCACCGGCCACCCGCTCACCATCGAGCTGGAGTACCGCGTCCCCGCCGCCCGCTGGGTGCCCGCCTACCAGTTGGAGTACCGCCAGGGTCAGGACCACGGGCGTCTGGTGCTGCGCGCGGCGGTCGCCCAGCGCACCGGCGAGGACTGGACCGGCGTGCGCCTGGGGCTCTCCACCGCCGACCTGCACCGGCCCGCCGAGCTGCCGGCGCTGCGCTCGATCCGGATCGGCCGGCGCCAGCCGGCCCCGCCCCCGTCGGGCTGGCGCGAGCCCCCGGCCGGACTGAGCGGCCTCTTCACCGGTTACGACAGCGCCGGAGCACCACCGGCGCCGTCCCCCCGCCCGCGCGCGGCCGCGCCCTACGCCGACAACCGCCGCACCGGATCGTTCCTGCTCATCGATCCCGTCGACGGC
>NZ_BAAALF010000031.1:0-57128 GCF_039528135.1 Kitasatospora nipponensis
GCGCCGAGACCGGCGGTGGGGCCGGTCGCCTCGGGGCGGGCGGGGTGCCGGCACTGCCGGGCCCGGGTGGCGGTGGCGCGGACCGGGGCGGCACGGACGGCGGTGGCGGCGCACCGGATCCGGGCTGGGCCGCCGACCGGAGCCGGGTGGTCGAGCAACTGGTCTACACGCTGATCGAGACCGGCCGCTTCGACCGCGCCCGCACGCTGGCCGAGGGCCTGCCGATGGCCGGCCCCGGCGCGCTCGGCCCGGCCCGCACCGCCGCCCTGCACACCCGGCTCGCCTGGGCCGCCGTCACCGCCCTGCGCTTCGAGGACGCCGCCGCCCAGGTCGGCTACGTGCGCCGGCTGCTGGGCCGGTTCGACTCGGCCGCGCACACCCCGGCAATCGACGTGGTCGAGGCCCACCTGGTGCTGGCCGCCAGCGGGCCCACCGGACTGGAACGCACCGCCGAGGCCGAGCAGTTGCTGCGCCGGGCCGCGGACACCGCCGAGCGCGCCCAGCTGCCCGAAATAGCCTGCCAGGCCTGGCAGATGCTCGCCCTGCTGGAGCGCCGGCACGGCTTCGACCGGGCCGACGCCTGCCTGGAGCGCGGCCTGGCGCTGGCCACCGAGCACCGGCTGACCACCTGGCAGGTCAGCACCCTGGTGCGGCTGGGCGCCAACGACTTCCTGCGCAGCGGCGCCTCGGCCCGTCTGGAACGCGCCCACCAGGCCGCGCTCGCGCTGGGCGCCCTGGTGCTGATGCACACCGCCGAGGCGTCGATGGCGATGCAGGCGGTGCTGCGCGGCGAGTACCCCACCGCCCGCGAGCTCACCGACCGCAGCGTGCAGGCCACCGCCCGGCTGCGCAACGTCGACAACCACCAGGCCGTCCTGCTGGCCCGGGCCGCGCTCGCCGCGCACCAGGGGCGGCGCCGGGAGATGGAGCAGGAGCTGGCCGAGTTCCGGCGCTGGGACGGTGACCGGTCGCTGCAGCTGCCGGTGGTCTTCGGCAACCGGGCGGTCTGCGCGCTGCTGGAGGAGGCCCGCGAGGAGGCCCTGGAGGAGCTCGACCAGGCGGTCGGCTGGGAGCAGCAGAACCCCACCGTCTTCTACCTCAACGGCCGCTACGGGCTGCGCCCGCTGCTGCGCGCGCTGGCCGGCCACGGCGACCTCGCCGAGCACGAGGGGGTGGCCGCCGACGACGCGGCCCAACTCCCCTGGAACCGGCAGTTCGAACGCCTGGGGTACGCCGTCCACCAGGGACGGGCCGGCCGGGTGGCCCAGGCGCTGGACGCGGTGGCGGCGGCCCAGGAGGCGGCCGGGCCCTTCCTGATGGCCCGCCACCTGGGGCTGCGGCTGGTCGCCGAGGCGGCGCTGGCGGACGGCTGGGGCGACCCGGTGAGCTGGCTGCGGACCGCCGAGGAGTACTTCCACGGCGCCGCCGTGCCCGCGGTGGCCAGCGCCTGCCGGGACCTGCTGCGGCGCGCCGGGGCGAGCGTGCCGCAGCGCCGCACCGGTTCCGCGGCGGTGCCCGCCGAACTGCGCCGCCAGGGGCTGACGGTCCGCGAGTACGAGGTCTTCCTGCTGCTGGTGGCCCGGCTGGGCAACCAGGAGATCGCCGAACGGCTCTTCATCTCCCCGCGCACGGTGGAGAAGCACGTGGCGAGCCTGCTGGCCAAGACCGGGCGGGCGCACCGCGCGGCGCTGTGCGACTACGCGGCCGAGTCGACCGCGTAGTCGCGAGCGCCGTGCGGGCTCAGCCCTGCGGGAGGGCGGCGAGCTGGGCGGTGATCCGGACGATGTCGGCCTCGGCGGCCTGCTGACGGGCCCGGATCTTGACCACCACGTCGTCCGGCGCCTTGGCCAGGAAGCCCTCGTTGCCGAGCTTGGCGGCGGTCTGCGTCTTCTCCTTCTCGGCCACCGCGAGGTCCTTCTGCAGCCGCTTGCGCTCGGCGCCCACGTCGATGGTCCCGGACAGGTCCAGGGCCACCACGGCGCCGGCCACCGGCAGCGAGGCGGTGGGCGCGAAGCCCTCCTCGGGCAGCGTCAGGCGCAGCAGCGAGCGGATCGCGTCCTCGTGCGCCGCCAGCACGGTGGCGCCCAGCTCCAGGCTCGCCGGGACCTTCTGGCCGGGCTTGAGGCCCTGGTCGTTGCGGAACCGGCGGACCTCGGTGACCACCTGCTGGAGGGTGGCGATCTCGGCCTCGGCCGCCGCGTCGCGGAAGCCGCTGTCGGCCGGCCAGGCGGCGATCACCACGGACTCGGCGCCGGTCAGCGCCGTCCACAGCGCCTCGGTGACGAACGGGACCACCGGGTGCAGCAGACGCAGCGTCACGTCCAGCACCTCGCCGAGCACCCGGCGCGCGGCGTCGGCCTGCGCGCCGCCCTTGGCCAGCGTGGTCTTGGAGAGCTCGACGTACCAGTCGAAGACCTCGTCCCAGGCGAAGTGGAAGAGCGCGTCGGCGACCTTGGCGAACTGGTAGTCGTCGTAGAGCGCGTCGACCTCGGCCACGGTCGCGTTCAGCCGCGACAGGATCCAGCGGTCGGCCGCGGTGAGCTCCTCGGGCGCGGGCACCGGGCCGTCGACGGTGGCGCCGTTCATCAGCGCGAACCGGGTGGCGTTCCAGATCTTGTTGCAGAAGTTGCGCGAGCCCTGCACCCAGTCCTCGCCGATCGGCACGTCGGCGCCCGGGTTGGCACCGCGGGCCAGCGTGAAGCGCACCGCGTCCGCGCCGTAGGCGTCCATCCAGTCCAGCGGGTTGACCGCGTTGCCGAAGGACTTGGACATCTTCTTGCCGAACTGGTCACGGACCATGCCGTGCAGGGCGATGGTGTGGAACGGCGGGGTGCCGTCCATCGCGTACAGGCCGAACATCATCATCCGGGCGACCCAGAAGAAGAGGATGTCGTAGCCGGTGACCAGCACGGACGTCGGGTAGAACTTCTCCAGCGCGGCGGTCTGCTGCGGCCAGCCGAGCGTGGAGAAGGGCCACAGGCCCGAGGAGAACCAGGTGTCGAGGACGTCGTTGTCCTGGTGCCAGCCCTCGCCGGTCGGCGCCTGGTCGTCGGGACCGACGCAGACGACCTCGCCGTTGGGGCCGTACCAGACCGGGATGCGGTGGCCCCACCAGAGCTGGCGCGAGATGCACCAGTCGTGCAGGTTGTCGACCCAGCCGAAGTAGCGCGGCTCCATCTCCTTGGGGTGGATCGCCACCCGGCCGTCGCGCACCGCGTCACCGGCCGCCTGGGCGAGCGGGGCGACCTTGACCCACCACTGCAGCGAGAGGCGGGGCTCGATGGTGGTCTTGCAGCGCGAGCAGTGACCCACCGAGTGGGTGTACGGGCGCTTCTCGGCGACGATCCGGCCCTCGGCGCGCAGCGCGCCGACGATGGCCGAGCGGGCCTCGAGGCGGTCCAGGCCCTGGAAGGGGCCGTGCGCGGTGATCACCGCGTGCTCGTCCAGGACGGTGATGCTCGGCAGGTCGTGCCGCTGGCCGATCTCGAAGTCGTTGGGGTCGTGCGCCGGCGTCACCTTGACGGCGCCGGTGCCGAACTCCGGGTCGACGTGCGCGTCGGCGACGATCGGGATCCGGCGGCCGGTCAGCGGCAGCTCGATCTCGGTGCCGACCAGGTGCGCGTACCGCTCGTCCTCGGGGTGGACGGCGACGGCGGTGTCACCGAGCATCGTCTCGGCGCGCGTGGTGGCGACCACGATGGAGTTCTCGCCCTCGCCGTAGCGGATCGAGACCAGCTCGCCGTCGTCGTCGGAGTACTCCACCTCGATGTCGGAGATCGCGGTCAGGCAGCGCGGGCACCAGTTGATGATGCGCTCGGCGCGGTAGATCAGGCCCTCGTCGAAGAGCTTCTTGAAGATGGTCTGGACGGCCTGCGAGAGGCCCTCGTCCATGGTGAACCGCTCGCGCGACCAGTCCACGCCGTCGCCCAGGCGGCGCATCTGGCCGGAGATCTGGCCCCCCGACTCGGCCTTCCACTGCCAGACCCGCTCGACGAACTCGGTGCGGCCCAGGTCGTGGCGGGACTTGCCCTCCTTGGCGAGCTCGCGCTCGACCACGTTCTGGGTGGCGATGCCGGCGTGGTCCATGCCGGGCTGCCAGAGCACCTCGTAACCCTGCATCCGCTTACGGCGCGTCAGCGAGTCGATCAGGGTGTGCTCGAAGGCGTGGCCCAGGTGCAGGCTGCCGGTCACGTTCGGCGGGGGGATGACGATGGTGTACGGCGGCTTGTCGCTCTTCTCGTCGGCCGAGAAGTAGCCGCGCTCCACCCAGCGCTCGTACAGCTCACCCTCTACCTCGCCCGGGACGTAGGCGGTGGGAAGGGCGGCCACGTTGTCCCCGGACGCTCGGTCGTCGGTGGGGCGCTGGTTCGTCATGTCGGTCACGACACACAGTTTACGGAACGCCGGGCCCCACTCCTGACGTCCGCGGCGTACGGTAGCGTGCCGGATGCTCGTACGCACGGTCGGACGGGCCCGCCGGTCAGGCCGGCACCGACAACGGTTCGACGGGCCGCGCGCACGCGGCGGGGGAGCGACAGCAGATGTACGGCCAGAACCAGCCGCAGTATCCGCCGCAGGACGGTCCGGGGCCCTACGGCCAGCCCCCGCAGGCCCCGGCGTACGGCGCCCCGCAGCCCCCACAGTACGGCTACCCGCAGCAGGCCCCGGCACCCCAGTACGGCGCACCGCAGTACGGCGCGCCCCAGCAGCAGGGCTACGGCCAGCAGCCGCAGCCGGCGTACGGCGCCCCGCAGCCCGCGTACGGCCAGCAGCCCTACCCGCAGCAGGGCTACCCCCAGCAGCCCGCGCCGCAGCAGCCGTACGGCGGCTTCCAGCCGGCCCCGCGCAAGGGCAAGGGCGGCCTGGTGGCCGGCCTGGTGATCGGCGCCCTGGTGCTGGGCGGCGGCGGCTTCGCGGCCTGGAAGCTCATGGGCGGCGCCGCGGCCGGCAGCTACAAGTTGGCCGCCCCGCAGAGCCTGCCCGGCGGCTACACCCAGAAGAGCGTGAAGACCGCGCCGGTGGACGCCTCGAAGGCGAAGGACGCCGGCACCGACATCACCGCGCTGGCCGCCAGCTACGCGAACGGCACGGACGTGGGCGACACCCTGTCGGTCGGCGGCCACTACGGCAGTCTCAACAACCCCGGCAAGGCGATCGACGACTACGCCGCGCAGGTGACCGCCTCCGGCGCCTCCTGGACCACCCCGCTGACCGCCTACTCCGGCGGCAGCAACAAGGACGGCGCGACCCTCAAGTGCGGCGTCATGGGGATCAAGCTGGCGGGCATCCCGGACACCGCCGGCACGACCGTCTGCGTCTGGTCCAGCTCCTCGACCTTCGCCTCGGTCAGCTTCAGCAAGCTCAGCGGGACCAAGACGGTCGCCGTCCCGCCCGCCGAGGCCGCCAAGCAGGCCGAGGCGATCCACGACGCCATGGTGGTGGCGAAGTAGCCGGTGCTCCGGCCCCCGGCGGCGGTGGGCAGCAGCACCGCAGTTGTCGCGACGCGGTCGTCGTCGCGCGGTAGCAGTTCCGGAAAGGAACACCGATGTCCGAGCAGAACCCCTACAGCACCCCTCAGCAACCCATACCCTCCCCGGACCACGGCCAGGTCCCGCCGCAGAACGCCTTCGGCGCGCCGGGCGAGGTCCCGCCGCAGGAGGCGTTCGCCGCGCCGGGCCAGGTCCCGCCGCCCGGCTACGGCTACCCCGGCCAGCCGGCGCAGCCCGGCCAGCCCTGGCCCGGCGCCGCGTACGGCTACCCCGGCCCGCCGCCGAAGAAGTCCCGCAAGGGCCTGTGGATCACGCTCGGCTGCGTGGTCGGCGCCATCGTGATCGCCGGCGGCGTGCTGACGTACTACGTCGCCGACGTCGCCTCCAAGACCGGCACCCACAAGGTCGTCCTGCCGCAGACCTTCGAGCAGATGACGATGGACACCGACAACTCGGTCGCCAAGCAGCTGCAGGACGGCATGGAGCAGAGCTTCTCCAGCGGCGCCCACCCGTGGAAGGCCACCCCGGTCAGCGCGGTCTACCTGAACGACGACTCGGGCCGGATCGCCGTGGTCTTCGGCGCCTACGGTGACGTGGTGCTGCCCTCGACGCAGCTGAACGCGTTCTGGGACAGCTTCGAGAGCAGCGCCAAGTCGCAGGGCTCCACCTTCGAGGGCCGCGCGAGCTTCCCGGCCGGCCCGCTCGGCGGCTCGATGAGCTGCGAGCGGATGCACGCCAGCAGCGGCGAGGTCGACACCATCTGCGCCTGGGCGGACGGCAGTTCGCTGGTCGCCGTGATGGAGACCAACAAGAACGGCGGCGACGGCGACCTGTCCAAGGCCGCCTCCGACGCACTGGACATGCGCGCCGCCGCCGAGCTCCCCAAGTAGTCGACCCGACGGCAACGCGCAGGGGCCCCGCACCAGTTCCCGGTGCGGGGCCCCTGCGCGTGGCTCGGTCAGGCGCTCTTGTCGCGCCGCTCGCGCTTGATCATGTCGCGCGGCACCAGGGTCGGGATCGCGTGCTTGGAGACCACGTCACCGGTGACCACCACGCGGGCGACGTCCTGACGCGAGGGGACCTCGTACATCACCGACATCAGCACCTCCTCCATGATGGCCCGCAGTCCACGCGCGCCGGTGCCCCGCAGGATCGCCTGGTCGGCGATGGCCTCCAGCGCGTCCCGGCTGAACTCCAGCTCGACGCCGTCCAGTTCGAAGAGCTTGCGGTACTGCTTGACCAGCGCGTTCTTCGGCTCGGTGAGGATCTGCAGGAGCGCCTCACGGTCCAGGTTGTGCACGCTGGTGATCACCGGCAGCCGGCCGATGAACTCGGGGATCATCCCGAACTTGACCAGGTCCTCCGGCATCACCTGGCGGAAGTGGTCGCTGGCGTCCATCTCGCGCTTGGAGCGGATGGTCGCGCCGAAGCCGATGCCCTTGGCGCCCGAGCGCCCCTCGATGATCCGCTCCAGGCCGGAGAAGGCACCGCCCACGATGAACAGCACGTTCGTGGTGTCGATCTGGATGAACTCCTGGTGCGGGTGCTTGCGGCCGCCCTGCGGGGGGACCGAGGCGGTGGTGCCCTCCAGGATCTTCAGCAGGGCCTGCTGCACACCCTCGCCGGAGACGTCGCGGGTGATCGACGGGTTCTCGCTCTTGCGGGCGACCTTGTCGATCTCGTCGATGTAGATGATCCCCGTCTCGGCCTTCTTGACGTCGTAGTCGGCCGCCTGGATCAGCTTGAGCAGGATGTTCTCGACGTCCTCGCCGACGTAGCCGGCCTCGGTCAGCGCGGTGGCGTCCGCGATCGCGAAGGGGACGTTGAGCATCCGGGCCAGGGTCTGTGCGAGGAGCGTCTTGCCGGAGCCGGTCGGCCCGAGCAGCAGGATGTTGGACTTGGCCAGCTCGATGGCGTCCTCGCGGCCGTTGCCGCCGCTGCGCCCGGCCTCGCCGGCCTGAACCCGCTTGTAGTGGTTGTAGACGGCGACCGAGAGCGCCTTCTTGGCGGCGTCCTGGCCCACCACGTACTGGTCCAGGAACTCGTAGATCTCGCGCGGCTTCGGGAGCTCCTCGAAACGCACCTCGGAGGTCTCGGCGAGCTCCTCCTCGATGATCTCGTTGCAGAGGTCGATGCACTCGTCACAGATGTACACGCCTGGGCCGGCGATCAGCTTCTTCACCTGCTTCTGCGACTTGCCGCAGAACGAGCACTTGAGCAGGTCGCCACCGTCTCCGATGCGTGCCACGAGGTGCTTCCCCTTCGCCAGGGGCCCCGCGGGGGTCCGGGGCCTGGTGCTGTGGACCGCGGCCGCCACAGACGGCGGTCAGGTCCCGGTATCCGACGGTACTCTGCCAACCGGCAGATTCAGCCGACTTCGACAGCTCTGCCCTACGCCCTGGGCGAATTGATACCGAACAGAGGCCGTCGGTGGTTGGGCCGGAGCCCTCGGGCGGGGCGCACCCAACGGTACGCCCCGCCCGGATCGCAAGCGGACCTCAGTCGTTCAGCGAGGCCTTGCGCGAGGAGATGATCTGGTCGATCAGACCGTACTCCAGCGCCTCCTCGGCGGTGAGGATCTTGTCGCGCTCGATGTCGTCGCGGACCTGCTCGACCGGCTTCTTCGAGTGCTTGGAGAGCATCTCCTCGAGCTGCTCGCGCATCCGGAAGATCTCCTTGGCCTGGATCTCCAGGTCGGAGACCTGACCGCGGCCGGTCTCGGTGTAGGGCTGGTGGATCAGGATCCGGGCGTTCGGCAGCGCCATCCGCTTGCCGGGGGTGCCCGCGGCCAGCAGCACGGCGGCGGCCGAGGCGGCCTGGCCCATGCAGACCGTCTGGATGTCGGGCTTCACGAACTGCATGGTGTCGTAGATCGCGGTGAGCGCGGTGAACGAGCCACCGGGCGAGTTGATGTACATCTGGATCTCGCGGTCCGGGTCCATCGACTCGAGGCACAGCAGCTGCGCCATGATGTCGTTCGCCGAGACGTCGTCCACCTGGGAGCCCAGGAAGATGATCCGCTCCTCGAAGAGCTTGGCGTACGGGTCGTACTCGCGGATGCCCTGCGAGGTGCGCTCGACGAAGCGCGGGACGATGTAGCGGCCCTCGGCACGAGCGCCCTCGTACTCGCCGCGGGGGGTGGTGGAAAAGTTCATTGCGGTCTGTCCTCCGAAAGCGTGTGGCTGGGATGCGGGGTGCGGGCGCTCAGGCGCCGGTGCCGCCGCCGCCGGGGACGTCCGCGGCGCTGTGCATGATCGCGTCGATCAGGCCGTAGTCCTTGGCCTGCTCGGCGGTGAACCAGCGGTCCCGGTCGGAGTCCTTGGTGATCTGCTCGAAGGTCTGGCCGCTGTGGCTGGCGATCAGCTCGGACATCCGCTGCTTGGTGCGCAGCAGCTGCTCGGCCTGGATCCGGATGTCGGTGGCCGAGCCGCCGAGGCCGGCCGAGGGCTGGTGCATCAGGATGTTGGCGTTCGGCAGCGAGAACCGCTTGCCCGGGGTCCCGGCGGTGAGCAGGAACTGGCCCATCGAGGCCGCCATGCCCATCGCGATGGTGACCACGTCGTTCTTGATGTACTGCATGGTGTCGTAGATCGCCATGCCGGCCGTGATCGAGCCGCCCGGGGAGTTGATGTAGAGGTAGATGTCCTTGTCGGGCTCCGCGGCGAGCAGCAGCAGCTGTGCGGTGATCTTGTTGGCGATGTCGTCGTCGACCTGCTGGCCGAGGAAGATGATGCGCTCGTTGAGCAGCCGGTTGTAGACCTGGTCGCCCAGTCCCCCGAGCACGTCACCACCGGCGGCGCGCGGCGTCATCAGGCCAGGCATCTGCATCTGCGGGAACGTCACTTAGCCACCTGCTCAGTCGATTCGGACGGTCCGTCTTGTTCGACCGTCACTACGTCACATACGGGGCTCGGGCGGGCTTCCCGGGCTCGGCCCGCGTCGGGCCGCCCTGCCCGCGCTGTTGAAAGCTTGCTTTCGTTGACCCTAACGCGCAGGCCGGGCCCGACCATCCCCCACGCAGAACTGTTCGCTGTGAGCGCAGGGTGGCGCACGGTGCACCTGCACAGACGGGCGGGCCCGGGCGCCGCACTGGCGCCCGGGCCGCGGGGACCAGGACGGCGGGCAGCGCCGACACCGCCCCCCCCGGGCCCGCCCGGGATGCTGTTCCGACAGTCGCTCGGACCGCCGGGGTCGACCCGACCGGTCAGGCCTCGGTGGTCTCCGCGGCCTCGTCGGCGGCGGTCTCCTCGGCGGCGGCCTCGGCCGCGACCGTCTCGCCCGACTCGTCGGTCTCGTCCTCGTCGAAGTCGATGACCTCGCCGTTGGTGTCCTTGACCGTGGCGGCCTCGACGACGGCGGCCAGCGCCTTGCCGCGGGCCACCTCGCCGACCAGCAGCGGCACCTGGTTGCCCTGGACGATCTGCTGGGCGAACTGGTCCGGCGTCATGCCCGAGCCGGCGGCGCGGCGGATCAGGTGGTCGGTCAGCTCCTGCTGGTCGACGCCGATCTCCTCCTTGCCGACGATCTCGTCGAGCACGAACTGGGTCTTGATGCCCTTCTTGGCCTGCTCCTCGGTCTCCTTCTCGAAGTCCTCGACGGACTTGTCCTGGGAGGCGAGGTAGGTCTCGAGGGTCAGGCCGGCCGGCTCGAGCTGGTGGTGCTCGAGGTTGTGGCGACGGGTCTCGATCTCGTCCTTCAGCAGCTTCGCCGGGTACTCGATCTCGATCTTCGCCAGCAGGGCGTCCAGCACGCGCTCCTGGGCCTGGGTGGCCTGGTCGAACTCCTTCATGCGCTCGAGGCGCTTGCGGGAGTCGGCGCGCAGCTCGTCCAGGGTGTCGAACTCGCTGGCCAGCTGGGCGAACTCGTCGTCCAGCGCGGGCAGCTCCTTCTCCTGGACGGCGGTGACCGTGACGGTCACCTCGGAGCTCTTGCCGGCCTGGGTGCCGCCCTTGAGCTCGGTCTCGAAGGTCTTCGACTCGCCGGCCGACAGGCCGGTGACGGCCTCGTCGATGCCGTCGAGGAGGCGGCCGGAGCCGATCTCGTAGCTCACGCCGGACGCGGTGCCGTCCTCGGGGACCTCACCGTCGACCTTGGCCTCGAGGTCCACCACGACGATGTCGCCGGCGGCCGCGGCGCGCTCGACGTCCTTGACCGAGGAGAAGCGCTCGCGCAGCTGCTCCAGGGACTTGTCGATGTCGGCGTCCTCGACCACGATCGGGTCGACCTCGACCTCGATCTCGGCGAAGTCGGGCAGGGTGATCTCCGGGCGGATGTCGACCTCGGCGGTGAACTTGAGGTCACCACCGTCGGCGATCTTCTCGACACCCTCGATGTCGGTGATGTCGGGCTGGCCGAGGACCTCGATCTTGCCCTCGTCGACCGCCTGCGTGTAGAAGCGCGGCAGGGCGTCGTTCACGGCCTCTTCGAGCACCGCGGCACGGCCGAAGCGCTGGTCGATGACCTTGCTCGGGATCTTGCCCTTGCGGAAGCCCGGAACCGTGACCTGCTGGTTGATCTTCTTGTACGCCGCGTCGAGGCTGGGCTTGAGCTCCTCGAAGGGCACCTCGACGGTGAGTCGAACCCGGGTCGGGTTCAGAGTCTCGACGGCGCTCTTCACGGTTTGGTCTCCTATGGGGCTTGCGGTCGGCTTGTCTGACACCGGTCCACGTCCCTCGCGGGCCGCGGGCCGGGCAGACGGGTGATGAGCCACCTGATGCGGCATCTCCCGTAGTGGGGTGGACGGCGAGCGGCCCGTCCTCGACGGTGCGAGGCCGGGCGGGGGCTCTGTCACCCGGGCGATCGTCCTGTGTGTCGGCCTGTGTGCATGACACCGGGACCACCGCCAGCGGCCCATCCTACCGGTACCACGAAAGCCCTGATGGATATGGTCGGGGTGACCGGATTCGAACCGACGGCCTTCCGCTCCCAAAGCGGACGCGCTACCAAGCTGCGCCACACCCCGCACTTCGCGAGAGGAAGCGTACACGCCGCCCATCCCCGGCTCGCCGAAATTCGCCGGGACCCAAGCCATGTGCGAGGCGGGCACCCGACCAGGTACGCTGGTCCCCGTCCGCCCGGCCCGTGCCGGTCGGATCGCTGTTGCGGGCGTAGCTCAATGGTAGAGCCCTAGTCTTCCAAACTAGTCACGCGAGTTCGATTCTCGTCGCCCGCTCCGACGTCGTACGGCCCCGGCTCCCCGAGCCGGGGCCGTACGCGTGTCCGGCCCCGTGCCCGCCGACTGGCCCGGCGCCCGATCACCCCGATAACCTCGACAAACGTTCGAGGAGCGGTCGAGAAGCGGTCGAGCGAAGAGGGGAGGGGTCAGCGTGCGTTCGGAGCAGCGACTGGCGGTCATCCAGCGCGGCGTGGTCCGGGAAATGGCGCGTTACGGTCGGGAGTTCACCGTCGACGGCGCCGTCGTGCGCGGCCCCGGCAGCACCGCGGTGGCGGTCCGCGAGCACCCCGGCGAGGACGGCTCGGCCGGCCACGTGGACCTGGGCTTCGTGCTCGGGCTCGGCAGCGGCGACGCCCCGGTGCTCTGGGACTGCGCGGCGGGCCTGGGCACCACCGAGCAGGAGAAGCTCGACAGCGCGGTCCGGATGTGGGCCGACACCACCGCCGCGACCGTCTTCGAACTCCTCGAGCACCAGGGCCGCTACGGCGACCACCGCAGACCCGCGGGCCTGCCCGGCTGGCACGCGGTGCAGGGACCGGCCACCGTCTTCGGGCACGGCAGCGCGGAGCTCTCCGGCTGGTTGGCCCGCAACGAACTGCTGCCGGCGCTCTGCTCGGCACTGGCGACGGAGCTGGGCGATCCCCGCTTCAACGCCGTCAAGCTCTTCCTCGGCGGCCGGGCGGGCGACGAGGTGGCCGAGGTTCGGGTGAACGGCACGGTGGCGCCGGCCGCCTCCCGGGCGCTGGGCGCACTGGACTGGCCGCGCGGCGAACGGTTCTGCTGGGCGCGGCTGTTCGTGCTGCTGGCGGCCGACGGGAGCAGCCTGGAGGCCGCCAGGGCCGCGGAGCGCACACGGCCCGCGCCGGTGCCGGTGAGCACCACGGCGACCGCCTCGCCACTGCGGCGCGGAGCGCTCAGCCGGTGGTGGCAGGCCCGTCGGGCCGGTCACTGAGGCCGGCGGCGGCACGGGACGCGGGACGACGCCCCGACCGCTGCCCGGGCGTCAGTTGGTCAGGTTGGCCAGGGTCTTGGCCAACTGGGCGAGGAAGTCCTGGATCGGCTTGGCCGCGGTCGACTGGTTGAGCATGAAGCCGAAGAGCCCGGCCAGGATCGCGTGCGGGACCTTGATCTGCTTGTTGCGGATGAAGATGATCAGAATGATGCCGAACAGGACCAGCGCGGAGACGGAGAGTGCCACCCGGATTCACTTCCTCAAGTCATGGCGAAGCGGACCACGGCCTGCCCGACGGTCCCGAGGCGCAACCCGCCGACCACAGCGCAGCCGAGGAATCGTACGAACCGGCTTGCGAGAGCCTGCCGGTGTCGCACGCGACGTCCCCGTTCCCCCGAGTTCAGGCCAGTCCCGCCCCGACTCAGTGTGGTCGACCGTGCCGACTGCGTAAAGGACTTGCCGCTGACCCGTGCCGAACATCCTGCGATGTGAGACGAGTTTTCGCCGACCGAGACGATATCCCACCGGAGCTGACGGACCGTCGACGGGTTCGGCCCAGCGGGCCGTTCGTACACCGATCAGCAGTTGTCCGGGGCCGGTCGAAATGGCCGAAGATCGCCATCTCGCCTTGACAGGCGGCTACTCGCGCCAGAGCAGCAGGACCGCGCGGTCGTCGTTGATGTCCTTGGCCACCGTCTCGATCAGCCGCACCGCCGCTCCCCCGGTGCTGCTGCCGAGCTGGGCGCCGGCCACCAGCCGGTCGGCCTCGCCCATCAGCCGGTCCATCCCCTCCGAGAGGTCCCGGCCGGGCGCCTCGACCATGCCGTCGGTGCAGAGCAGCAGCACGTCCCCGCGGCCCAACCGGCCGCGCACGCCCTCGAACTTGGCGCCGTCGTAGAGTCCGAGCAGCGGCCCCTCGGTGGCCTCCTTGACCTCCCAGCGGCCCGCGCCGGCCAGCCGCTGCATGCCGGGCAGGTGACCGGCCGACAGCAGCTCGTACTCGCCGGTGTCCAGGTCGAGCGCGAGGTGCACGGCGCTGGCGAAGCCCTCGTCCCAGTCCTGGCGCAGCAGGTAGCCGTTGGCCGCGGGCAGGAACTCGTGCGGGGAGAGCGAGCCGAGCAGGCCACCGAAGGCCCCGGAGAGCAGCAGCGCCCGCGAGCCGGCGTCCATCCCCTTGCCCGAGACGTCGGCCAGCACGACTTCCAGCATCCGCCGGCCGGGACCGGTGCGGGCGGCCACCACGAAGTCGCCCGAGAACGACTGGCCGCCGGCCGGGCGCAGCGCCATGTCCGCGTGCCAGCCCTCGGGCAGCCGCGGCACCCGGCTCTGCACCTTGAGCCGCTCGCGCAGGTCGAAGAGCATCGAGCCGCCGCCGCGCCAGGGCACCCCGACCCGGCTGCGGAACTGGGCCAGCAGCAGCCCCGCCACGCCCACCGCGCCGACCACCAGGGCGGCGCCCGGGGTGACCCCGAAGACGTACTCCTCCGGGCGGGCGCTGGCCACCCGCTCGCCGGTGTGGATCACCGACTCGGTGGACAGGCCCAGCGCGGCGGTGGCGTAGAGCAGGACCAGCGAGACCGGGCGCAGCAGCAGCGAGCCCGCCAGGATCGGCAGGACCAGCGCGGTGGGCGGCACCCAGGCCGGGATCCACACGTTGAGCGCCACCAGCACGGGCACCAGCAGGAGCAGCACCGCGAAGGCGAGCCAGTCGGCGGCGTCCCCGCGGAAGTAGTCCACCCCGGTCCGGCGCAGCGTTCGGCGAGCCCGGTAGAGGCGCTTGCGCAACCGGGTCGTCAGGGGGTCCGCTGCCGCGCCGGCGGCGGTTCCCCTCGCAGTCGTCTGGGGCGGTGTGCCCGGCGTGCTGCCAGCCATGGGGCTTGACCCTATCCACCGGGAGCGGCCCGCGTCGACGGGCGTTCACCGACGCTCTGTGCGGTCGGCCGGTTTCGGCCGGGCGCCGGGCCCCTCCCGGGAGCGCTCGGAACGGTCGGTGAAGCGGGTCGCAGCGCATGCCGGGGGCGCACGCGGGGGGATCGGGCCGTGCGCCGGGGCGCACGGGCAGGGGCCGCGACCGGGCGCCACGATCGGCGCGCGGGCGGCGCGGGTGGTAGCTGTGGCGTATGACACAGAAGCGCCGCACCCCCGAGGCCCTCGCGCTGCGCGAGCTGGACGGCTCGCGGTGGGACGACTGGTACCGGACGCTGGAGGTCGCCTTCGGCGGCCAGGCCGGCTCGCCGGAGCGCCGGGAGCTGTGGCGGGCCCTGACCGAGGTGGACCGCTCGCTGGCGGTCTGGGACGGCACCGACCTGGTCGGCGCGGCCGGCGCCTTCTCGTTCGCGATGGCGGTGCCGGGCGGTGCGGTGCTGCCCACCGCCGGGGTGACCATGGTCGGGGTGCTGCCCACCCACCGGCGGCGGGGCGTGCTCACCGCCCTGATGCGCCACCAGCTGGACGAGATCCACGAACGCGGCGAGTCGCTCGCCGCGCTGACCGCCTCCGAGCCGGCCATCTACGGGCGCTACGGCTACGGGCTGGCCAGCTGGCGCCTGGCCGTGCGGATCGCCCGGGCCCGGGTGACGGTGGCCGCCCCGGCGCCGCAGGCCGCGCCGGCGGTGCGGCTGCGGCTGGCCGACCCGGCGGCGAGCCTGGCCGCCTGCGAGGAGCTGTACGCCGCCCGGGTGCCGCTGCGCCCCGGCATGCTGGCCCGGCGGCCGGGCTGGGAGCGGGCGGCACTGCTGGACCCGCCCGAGGAGCGCGAGGGCCACTCCGCGCTGCAGTGCGTGCTGGCCGAGGACCGGGCCGGCGGCGGGCTGCTGGGGTACGCGCGCTACGCGGTGCGGGTCGAGTGGCAGCACGCGGGGGCGGCGGGGGCGGTCAGGGTGCGGGAGGTGACGGCCGCCGACCCGCGGGCGCACGCGGCGCTCTGGGCCTTCCTGCTCGACCTGGACCTCACCGACACCGTGCGGGCCGAGAACCTGCCGGTGGACGACCCGCTGCTGCACCTGGTCTCCGACCCGCGCCGGCTGCGCCCGCACCTGCACGACGCGCTCTTCGTGCGGCTGGTGGAGGTCGGCGACGCGCTCAGCTCGCGCCGGTACGCGGCGCCGCTGGACGTGGTGCTGGAGGTGACGGACGCGTTCTGCCCGTGGAACGCCGGGCGCTGGCACCTGCGCAGCGCCGGCCGGGAGCTCGGCGCGCTGTGCGAGCCCACCGAGGCGCCGGCCGACCTCGCGCTCGACGTGCGGGAGCTGGGCTCGGCCTACCTGGGCGGGCGCTGGCGGCGCTGGCCGGGGCCGGGCTGGTGCGGGAGCTGCGCCCGGGGGCGCTGGCCGAGGCCTCGGCGGCCTTCGGCTGGGGCCTCGCGCCCTGGCTGCCGCACGGCTTCTGAGCCGCGGCCGGCAGGGCGCCGAGCCGGTGGACCGGCCGGGGGCCGGACCGGGAGGGTCAGGCCTGCTGCGGGTGGTGGGCCGGGATCGGCGGGAGCTCGCCGGTGGCCTCGTAGGCGCTGAGCATCTCGATCCGGCGGGTGTGCCGCGGCTCGCCGCTGTACGGGGTGGCGAGGAAGATCTCCACGAACTTCGTGGCCTCCTCCTCGGTGTGCAGCCGGCCGCCGATGCTGATCACGTTGGCGTTGTTGTGCTCGCGGCCCAGCGCGGCGGTCTGCTCGCTCCACGCCAGCGCGGCCCGCACGCCCTTGACCTTGTTGGCGGCGATCTGCTCGCCGTTGCCCGAGCCGCCGATCACGATGCCGAGCGCCTCGGCGTCGGCGGCGGTGCGCTCGGCGGCGCGCAGGCAGAACGGCGGGTAGTCGTCCTCGGCGTCGTAGATGTGCGGCCCACAGTCGACCGGCTCGTGGCCGGCCTCCTTCAGCCACTCGACGAGGTGGTTCTTCAGTTCGTATCCGGCATGGTCGGAGCCCAGGTAGACGCGCATGGACAGAAGTGTGGCACGCGTCTCCACCTGCGTCGTTGCAGGGCCCACGGGGCCGCGCCGGGTCACGGCCGGCGGGGCTCGCCGAGCAGCTTCCAGGCCAGCGGCAGGGCGCCGATCGCCAGCAGTGCCTTGAGGGCGTCGCCGAGCAGGTAGGGGTAGAGGCCCAGTTCGGCGGCGCGGGCCGGCGGGACGTGCAGCGCCAGGGCCAGGTAGGGCACGCCGACCGCGTAGATCGCCAGGTTGCCCACCACCATCGCCACCGCCGTGCGCAGCGGGCTGCGGTCGGCGCCGGCGCGGGCCAGGCGGCCGGTCAGCGCGGCGGCCAGCACCAGGCCGATCAGGTAGCCGAGGGTGGGCATCGCCCAGCCCGAGGCGCCGTCGGCGAACCAGGGCAGCCCGGCGGCGCCGGCGAGCAGGTACAGGCCGAGCGCGCCGGCCCCGCGGCGGGCGCCGAGCGCGGTGCCGACCAGCAGCGCGGCGAAGGTCTGGCCGGTGACCGGGACCGGCGAGCCGGGCACCGGGAGGGACAGCTGCGCGGCCAGCCCGGTCAGCGCGGCGTCGCCGGCCAGCAGCGCCAGCTCGCGGGCGACGGCGCCGGCCCGGCTGCCGGCGGCGGGCAGCAGGTCGGCCAGGACGGGGCGGGGCGCGGTCGGCGCGGCGAAGGCCATGGGGGCTCTCCAGAGTCGTCGGGACGTCGGTGGAACGTCGCCGGAACGGGAAGATCACGGACGTTCGTGAACCTACGCTTCCCGGCCACGGGTTTCGACGAGGTGATCGACAAAGCCTCTCCACCTTCGTTTGTGGGGTTCGACCGGCGGATTTCGGCCTAGAGCAGCGATCCGGTCACGGAACGTGGTCGGGCGGTCCGGATCGTGAGCCCGGCCGCCGATTCTTTGGCGTCTCGCCAGGTGACCCGGATAGTGAGACGGATAGTCCGCTGACCGAACGTCTGGATCCACCCATGGCCCCCACCACCGCTCCCTGGGCACCCTCGAAGCCCGTCGCGGGATCCGCCCCCGCGCCGGGCGCACCGCAGCTGGCGCACGGCCTCAAGCCGCGGCACCTGTCGATGATCGCGCTGGGCGGGGTGATCGGCGCCGGTCTCTTCGTCGGCTCGGGTGCCGGCATCGCCGCCGCCGGACCCGGCATCATCCTGGCCTTCACGCTCTCCGGCCTGCTGGTCATGCTGGTCATGCGGATGCTCGGCGAGATGTCCGCCGCGCACCCGGCCTCGGGCTCGTTCTCGGTGCACGCCGAGCGCGAGATCGGCCCGTGGGCCGGGGTGACGGCCGGCTGGATGTACTGGGTGATGCTCTGCTGCGGCGTGGCCGCCGAGGCCACCGCGGCCGGTTCGATCATGAACTCCTGGCTGCCCGGGGTGCCCGGCTGGGCCTGGGTCGGCGTCTTCATGGCGTTCTTCTGCGCCAGCAACCTGACCGCGGTGAAGAACTTCGGCGAGTTCGAGTTCTGGTTCGCCGCGATCAAGATCACCGCGATCGTCGCCTTCCTGGTCCTCGGCACGCTCGGCGTCTGCGGGGTGCTGGGTGCGGGCGGCGCCCCCGGCACCGGCAACCTGACCGGTCACGGCGGCTTCCTGCCGCACGGCGGCACCGGCCTGGTCGCCGGCCTGCTGGCCTCGGTCTTCGCCTACGGCGGCCTGGAGACGGTGACCATCGCCGCCGCCGAGTCCGCCGACCCGCGGCGCAACGTGGCCCGCGCGGTGCGCACCGCGGTCTGGCGGATCGCGCTCTTCTACATCGGCTCGATGGCGCTGGTGGTCACCCTGGTGCCGTGGAACGACGCCAGGGTGGTCACCGAGGGCCCGTACGTGACGGTCCTGCAGTACCTGAACGTGCCGGGCGCCGCCGTGGTGATGAAGGCCGTGGTGCTGATCGCCCTGCTGAGCGCGATGAACGCCAACATCTACGGCTCCTCCCGGATGGCCTTCTCGCTGGTCGCCCGCGGCCAGGGCCCGCGGGCGCTGGCCAAGGTCGGCGGCGGGGTGCCGCGCCGGGCGGTGCTGGCCTCCTGCGCCTTCGGCTTCGCCGCGGTGCTGGCCGGCTACTGGTGGCCGGACACCGTCTTCACCTGGCTGATGAACACCACCGGTGTCACCGTCCTGGTGGTCTGGCTCTTCATCGGCGCCGCCCAGCTGCGGATGCGCCGGCGCCTGGAGCGCGAGGCGCCCGAGCTGCTCACCGTGCGGATGTGGGCCTACCCGTACCTGACCTGGGTCGCGCTGGCCGGTGTGCTGGGCATCCTGGCGCTGATGACCACCACCGCCGGCGACCGCGAACAGCTGTACGCGGCCGGCGTGCTGGTCGCGCTGCTGAGCGCGGCCGGCTACTGGCACCAGCGCCGCGGCGCGGCGCGCGGCTGACCCCCCGCGCCCCGCCCGCCGGTCCGGGCGCGGGGGCACGCCCCGGGTACGGCTCGGGTACGACGGACCGGTACAGGTGTACGGGCCCGGCCCGGGGTGCGCGTGAAAGGATGCCCCGGGGCAGGACCTGCCCCCCACAGCACAGCACCGTGCGAGCCGGACAAAGGAGTACCGCAGTGCCGGGCAAGAACCTCAGCCGGGACGAAGCGCAACAGCGCGCCGGCATCCTCAGCGTCGACGGCTACGAGGTACACCTCGACGTCACCAGCGCTCCGGACGCCTCCGCGGCGACCTTCCGTTCCCTCACCACCATCCGCTTCCGCTGCGCCGAGGTGGGCGCCGCGAGCTTCGCGGACCTGGTGGCCCCCGCCGTGCGCGCCGTCACCCTGAACGGGCGGGCGCTGGACCCCGGCGCGGTCTTCGACGGCGCCCGGGTGCGCCTGGAGGACCTGGCCGCCGAGAACGTCCTGGTGGTGGACGCCGACTGCGCCTACAGCCGCACCGGCGAGGGCCTGCACCGCTTCGTCGACCCGGTGGACGGCGAGACCTACCTCTACACCCACTTCGAGCCCGCCGAGGCCCGCCGGGTGTTCGCCAACTTCGAGCAGCCGGACCTGAAGGCGCCCTACGTCTTCACCGTCACCGCCCCGGCCGCCTGGGACGTCTACGCCAACTCGGCCGCCGAGCGGGTCGAGGAGCAGGCCGGCGACGGCGCCGCCCGCACCTGGCACTTCCTGGCGACCCGGCCGATCTCCACCTACCTGACCGCGGTGGTGGCCGGCCCGTACCACGTCGAGCGCGACCACTGGAGCCGCGAACTGCCCGACGGCAGCACGCTGGAGATCCCGCTGGCCGCCACCTGCCGCAAGTCGCTGGCGCGGTACTTCGACGCCGCGGAGATCTTCACGGTCACCAAGCAGGGTCTGGACTTCTTCCACGAGGAGTTCGACTACCCGTACCCGTTCGGCAAGTACGACCAGTGCTTCGTGCCCGAGTACAACATCGGCGCGATGGAGAACCCGGGCTGCGTGACCTTCCGCGAGGAGTACGTCTTCCGCTCCAAGGTCACCGAGGCCGCCTACGAGGCCCGGGCCAACGTCATCCTGCACGAGATGGCGCACATGTGGTTCGGCGACCTGGTCACCATGAAGTGGTGGGACGACCTGTGGCTGAAGGAGTCGTTCGCCGACTTCATGGGCCACTTCGCCCAGCAGGAGGCGACCAAGTACCAGGCGTCCTGGGTGACCTTCGCCAACCAGCGCAAGGGCTGGGCGTACCGGCAGGACCAGTACCCCACCACCCACCCGATCACCGCGGACATCCGCGACGTCGAGGACGCCAAGCTCAACTTCGACGGCATCACGTACGCCAAGGGCGCCTCGGTGCTCAAGCAGCTGGTCGCCTACGCCGGCCGGGACGCCTTCTTCGAGGGCGCCCGCCGCTACTTCCAGCAGCACGCCTACGGCAACACCGTGCTCGGCGACCTGCTGGAGGTGCTCGCGGTCACCTCCGGGCGCGGCGAGCGGGCGATGGCCGACTGGTCGGCCGCCTGGCTGCAGACCGCCGGCGTCAACGCGCTCACCCCGCAGCTGACCGTCGACGCCGAGGGCCGGATCACCGAGTTCGCCGTGCTCCAGGACGCCGCCGAGGACCACCCCTCGCTGCGCCCGCACCGGATCGCGATCGGCCTCTACGACCGCGAGGCGGACGGCGCGCTGCTGCGCACCGCCCGCGTCGAGCTGGACGTCACCGGTGCGCGCACCGTGGTCGAGGAGCTCGCCGGCCGTCCGCGCCCGGCGCTGGTGCTGGTCAACGACGACGACCTGACGTACTGCAAGATCCGCTTCGACACCCACTCGCTGGTGACCCTGCGCACCGCGCTCGGCGAGATCCGCGAGCCGCTGGCCCGCGCGCTCACCTGGTCGGCCTGCTGGAACCTGACCCGCGACGGGCTGATGCCGGCGCGCGACTACGTCGCCCTGGTGCTGCGCTTCGCCGGCCAGGAGTCCGACATCGGCGTCCTGCAGTCACTGCACAGCCAGGCCAAGGTCGCCGTCGAGTCGCTCGCCGACCCGGCCTGGCGGGCCGAGGGCGGCCGACTGCTGGCCGAGGGGGCCCTGCACGAGCTGCGGCTGGCCGCCCCGGGCAGCGACCACCAGCTCGCCTGGGCCCGCTTCCTGGCCTCCACCGCCCGGGCCGAGGAGGAGCTGCGCCTGCTGGAGGGCCTGCTGGCCGGCAGCGCGCGGATCGACGGCCTGGAGGTGGACCAGGACCTGCGCTGGTCGCTGTGGATCGCGCTGGCCGCGGCCGGCCGGGCCACCGTGGAGCAGCTGGACGCCGAGCTCAAGCGCGACAACACCGCCAGCGGCCACCAGAAGGCCGTCCAGGCGATGGCCGCCCGGCCCACCGCCGAGGCCAAGGCGGCGGCCTGGTCGGCGGTGGTCGACTCCGACCAACTGCCCAACGCCATGGTCGGCGCGCAGACCGCGGGCTTCGCCCAGGCCGGCCAGCTGGAGCTGACCGCGCCCTACACCGCGCGCTACTTCGAGCAGTTGGAGCGCGTCTGGGCCGAGCGCAGCATCGAGATCGCGATGCGCTTCGTCGGCGGGTTCTTCCCGCGGCTGCACACCGACGAGGCGACGCTGGCGGCCACCGACGGCTGGCTGACCGGCCACCCGCAGGCCGCCCCGGCGCTGCGCCGGCTGGTGCTGGAGTGCCGCGACGAGCTGGCCCGCGCGCTGCGCGCCCAGGCCGCCGACCGGGCCTGACCGGCCCGCTCCATGCCGAAGGGGCGCGCGCCGCCGCAGCTGCGGCGGGCGCCCCTTCGGCATGGCGGGACGGCTACTTGAGGGTGGCCGAGGTGAGACCGGCCTGCACCTGCTTCTGGAAGGAGAGGTACACCACCAGCACCGGGAGCATGGCGATCGTCATACCGGCGAACAGGCCGGGGAAGTCGGCCGCGTAGTTCTGCGCCTGGGCGAGGTTCACCAGGCCCTGGGCGAGCATCGAGTGGTCCTTGTCGGTCCCGCTCTGCGGCTGCATCAGGGTGACCGGCAGGATGTACTGGTTCCACTGGCCCAGCACGTTGAAGATCCCGACGCTGACCAGGCCGGACTTGGCCATCGGCAGCATCACCTGGAAGAACGCCCGGGCGTGCGAGCAGCCGTCGATCATCGCGGCCTCGTGCACGGCGGTGGGCATGGTGCGGAAGAACGAGTAGAGGAAGAAGACGGTGAACGGCAGCGAGTACGCCACGTACACCAGGATCAGGCCGAGGTAGCTGTTCAGGCCCAGCAGCGGGGATATCTGGCCGAGGTTCTTGATCATGAAGAACAGCGGCACCAGCGCCAGGTAGACCGGGAACATCGCGCCGGCCACGAAGCTGAAGTAGATCACCCGGTTGCCGCGGAACTCGTAGCGGGCCAGGACGTAGGCCGCCATCGAGCCGAGCAGCATGGTCAGCGTGAGCGAACCCGCCAGCACGATCACGGTGTTGGTGAAGTAGTCGGCGATGCCCTTGTCCCAGGCCCGGCTGAAGGCGTCGAAGCTCCAGTGCGTCGGCCAGGACCAGGCGCTGGCGCCGATCTGGTTGTCGGTCTTGAAGGAGCCGAGGATGATCCAGCCGACCGGCAGGATGATCATGATCGCCCAGATCGCCAGGAACCCGTGCGAGAAGACGTTCAGCACGCCCCCGCCGTCGGCGAACCGTTGCTGCTTGGGGACGGGCCGCGCGGTGCGCTCGCTCGGCTGGGCGGGGATCTTCGCCACGGCGTCGGTCTTGGTGCTCATAACAGGCCTCAGTACTCGATCCGCTCGCGCCGGGTGACCCGCAGCGAGACGACGGACAGGACGAGGGTGATGAAGAAGATCACCACACCCATGGCGCAGGCGTAGCCGGCCTTGCCCAGCGGCAGGAAGTTGCGCATCAGATAGGTGGCGATCACCTCGCTGCGGTGGTTGGGGCCGCCACCGTAGAGCCCCGCGGGCGGGGTCATCGAGGAGACCAGCGCGAAGGCGTCCATCGCGGCGATGGCCAGGAAGACCCAGGCGGTCTGGATGGTCTCCCAGAGCAGCGGGATGGTGATCTTGAGGAAGGTCTGCGCCCGGCCGGAGCCGTCCAGCAGCGCCGCCTCGTAGATGTCCTTGGGGATCGACTGCATGGCCGCCGAGAAGAGCACCAGGTAGAAGCCGACGCCGGCCCAGATCAGCACCGCCAGGATGCACCAGAAGACGGTGTCCGGGTCGGAGAGCCACTCGATGGGGTGCTGCGGGTTCTCCAGGCCGAGCTTGACCAGCACGCCGTTGAGCAGGCCGCCGGGGTCGGAGCGGTAGACGCCCTCGAAGAGGACCACCAGGATCGCCACCGAGAAGACCTGCGGCAGGAAGAAGACCACCTTGTAGAAGGCGGCGCCGCGTACCCCCTGGATGCCGGTGGTCCCGCCGCGCCCGCCGACGTTGAGCATGAAGGCGAAGAAGAGCGCCAGCAGGATGGTGAGCGTGGGCAGCAGCACCAGCAGCAGCAGGTTGTGCCCGATCGCCGTCATGAAGACGTCGTCGTGCAGCAGGTCGGTGTAGTTCTTCAGCCCGACGAAGTTCATCGAGGGCGAGAAGCCGGACCAGTCGGTCAGTGAGTACCCGAAGGTCTGGAGGTAGGGCCAGATCACCAGCACCGCGTAGAGCAGTACCGGGACGAAGAGGAATCCGAAGATGAATCGGCTTTGACGATGACGCATAGCAGGAACTCCCTGTCCGCCACAGCCTGCGCGGGACAGGCCTGGTCTTGCGGTCGCGTCCCACCCGGGCGGGACGCTCGGGCACCGGAGCCCGCGGTGCGGGCTCCGGTGTCCGGTTGACTACTGCCGTCTGCCGATCAGGCGGGCTTGACCTTCGCGGCCGCGGCCTTGACGGTCTTGATCCAGCCGGCCGGGTCGGTCCGCTTGGCGCACAGGTCGGCCGTGGCGGCCTCCAGCGCGGTCTCGAAGTCCGTCTGCAGGTCCTGGATCGTGTAGTAGAAGGTGTTGCTGCCCGCGGCGGTGAGCGCCGTGGAGGAGGACTTGGTGCCCGGCTTGAGCACCACGTCGGCGCCGACGCCGTCCTTCAGCACGCTCAGCGAGTTGGCCGCGGCGGCGAACTTGCCGGAGGCCTCCTTGGTGAGCATGATCCGCAGGAACTCCAGGCCACCGGCGGCGTTCTTCGCCTTGGCCGGCACGATGAACGGCTCACCGGCGCCCGCGCGCAGGGCGGTGGCCGGCATCTTGTCGCCCGGCAGCGAGGGGATCGGCAGGAAGGCCATGTCGAAGTCGGCCGGGGTCACCTTCAGCATCTCGTTCTCCAGCCAGGAGCCGGAGGGGATGAAGGCGGCCTTGCCGTTGCACCAGGCGGTCTGCGACTCGGTGTGGGTCATGCCGTTGGTACCCGGGAGCAGGTAGTCCTTGTCCATGATCTGGTAGAACGCGTTGACGCCGGCCAGCACCGCCGGGTCGTCGTAGGCGGTGGGGTCACAGTTGTTCAGCTTGGTGAACAGGTCCGTGCCGCCCTGCTTGGCGATCAGGTCGAAGAGCACGTAGTTCGCGTAGTAGGGGTACTTGCCCTGGTGCGCGAAGGGGGCGATCCCGGCGGCCTTGATGGTGCCGCACAGGGTGATGAAGTCGTCCCAGGTCTTCGGCGGGGTCCAGCCCTTGTCCTTGAAGAGCTTCGCCGAGTACCACAGGCCGTAGACGGTGTAGACGTAGTTCAGCGACCACACCTTGCCGTCGATGGTGCCCGACTCGATGGTGCCCGGCAGCAGGACGTCGCGGATCTTCTTGGTCGGGTCGTCCAGGTAGGGCGCGTCCAGCAGCGGGGTCAGCTCGGTGAGCTGGCCGGCCTTCGCCAGCACGTCCTGCTTCATCTGCTGGGCGCCGGAGTTGTCGACCACGTCCGGCGGGGTGTTCGAGTTGAAGCGGGGCTGCAGCTTGCCGCTGATCTCGGTGGTGCCCAGGTGGCTGACGTTGGCGCCGCTGTACTTGCCCTTGTAGATGTCCTCGAAGGCCTTGGCGTAGTCGTCGCCGTAACCACCCTTGAAGATGACCACGTCGAGCGGGTCGCTCGCCTTGACGCCGAACGGGTTGCTCGCGCTGCCGCCACCGGTCGGCGCGGAGCTCTTGTTGTCCGTGCTGCTACCGGTGCCGCCGGCGCAGGCCGCGAGCAGCGAGCCGCCGCCGGCCGCCATGACGGTGATGGCGGCCGCGCGCTTGAAGATGTCGCGGCGGTTGTACTCCGTTGCAGAGCCCATGAGTGCCCTAACCCCTCAGTGTCCAGGTGTTGCAGAGGTGCTGGTGAACTCCGCGCCGGGCTGTGGGTGCCCGCGCGGGTGACAGAGTGCTGGATCGACCGACGGCCGCCGGGACATGTCCGACGTTCCGTCAATTACCGCTGATCAACCGTGCCTTAACCGTGCCTCGCGGCGAAGGTGCCGGTCAGAGGCGGTTTCGTCGATGGGCAAAGGTATAGTCCACTGTTCATTCGGCGGCAATAGTCTCTCCGTCGGTTACGGCCCGCAGCACTCAAAGCGTTGTCGGCGGTGCAGCATGTGCAATGTGCAGGAAGCCTGCATATTTGCCGGGTTTGCCTGGACGTCGCCTGTGTGTGGAGTGGGCGACGCCCGCGCGTGGAGAATCTAGCGCGCTTCTGCATTTTTGAACATACAAATGAGCAGCTTTGCGCAGCCGGTGACGGCTGCGCAAAGCTGCTCGGTGGCACGGGTCTCCGGGCGCAGTCTCAGCCCTGGCGCAGCCCCTTGTCGAGGGCGGTCACCAGGGTGCCCTGGGCGTCGTCGTTGTCCAGCGACCAGGCCATCACCCCGGCCAGCCCGTTGTCACTGGCGTAGGCCGCCTTGCGGGTCAGCAGCTGCGGGGTGTCGTAGGTCCAGAAGTCGTTGCCGTCGTACTTCCAGGTCGCACCGTGCGCGCGGTCGTAGAAGACCTGGCCCGGCAGGTCCTTGATCTGGTTGTAGGGCAGGTTGCCGCCGCTCGCCAGGCCGGTGGCGCCCTGGTACAGCCCGTTCTTGGCGCCGGCCGGCACACCGGTCCAGCCGTAGCCGTAGAACGGCACCCCGAGCACCAGGTGGTCGGCGGGCACCCCGCGGTCCAGGTAGTCCCGCACCACCCGGTCGACGCTGTAGCCCTTGTTGTCGGCGGCGGCGTCGGCCCTGTCGCTGAAGAGGTTGGCGTTGTGGTCGGTGGGGCCCTGCGCCTCCCAGGAACCGTGGAAGTCGTAGGTCATCAGGTTGAGCCAGTCCACCGACCTGGCGACCTTGTGGACGTCCAGCTGCTGCTGCTTGGCCTCGCCGGAGGGCACCGCGGCGGTCAGCAGGTAGTGGGTGTGCGCCTGGCGGCCCAGCGCGTCCAGCTGGCGGCGGAACTCCTGCATCAGCAGGGTGTAGTTGCGGCCGTCCTCGGGGCGCACCACGTTGCCGGCGTCACCGCCCCCGCCGGGGTACTCCCAGTCGATGTCGATGCCGTCGAAGACGCCCGCACCGGAGCCGGCGCCGCCCTCCGGCGAGCCGATCTGCGGCAGGTTGCCGCGCAGGTACAGGTCGAGGCAGGAGGCCACGAACTTCTGGCGCGAGGCGTCGGTGGCCGCGGCGTCGGAGAAGTACTTCGACCAGGACCAGCCACCCAGCGAGACGACCGCCTTGAGCTGCGGGTTGGCCGCCTTGAGCTTGCGCAGCTGGTTGAAGTTGCCCTTCAGCGGCTGCGCCGCGGTGTCGGCCACGCCGTCCACCGACTCGTCGGCGGCCACCGGACGCTGGTAGTCGGCCCAGGCGTCACCGACGCCGGCCGCGTTGGCCTCGAAGCAGGTGCCGTCGGCGGAGACGTTGCCGAAGGCGTAGTTGAGGACGGTGAGCTTGCTCGCCTGCCCGGAGGTCTGCACCTTCTTGGCGGAGAAGCCGCTGTAGATGCCCCACTGGGTGAAGTAGCCGACCCGCTGCCCGGGCAGCCGGTGCGGGGAGTGGGCCTGGGCGGCGGGAGCGGCGGCCAGGGTGGCCAGCACGGTGGCGGCCAGGACGGCCGAGGTACGACGGGGGATGCGCATGCGGGAGACCTGTGGCTCTCTCTGAGACAGCGTCAATTGGTCTGGACCAAGCTGAAACAGAGGTTTAGTCCACAAAGGTGCCCCCGCACAAGGGGTCGGTCCCGGCGGACCGGATCCGCTCAGTGGCCGGCGCCCCGGTCGGTCCGCCCGGTCAGCGTCTCCAGGCCCTCGCCCTCCAGCGCGGCCAGTCCCGCCGGGCGGCCGGTGATCACCAGCAGCAGGTCCAGCATCGGGCCGCTGACCTCGGGCCCCTCCCCCGCCGACCAGTCGACGTCGCTCGCGCTCAGCCGCAGCCCGGCCGTGCGGCGCTTGCCACCGATCAGGAGGTTGGAGCCGCGGTAGAAGTCGGCGCAGCGGGTGAGCGCCTCGTCCGGGTAGCGGTGTTCGATGCCCAGCGGGCGGCGGATGTCCTCGGCGTGCACCACCGTCTCGCCCAGCCAGCTCTCCAGCGGGCCGGGCGGGTGCTCGGTGGAGTCCACCTGCGCGGCGAAGGCGGCGACCGTGGCGGAGGGGCGCCCGCGGGTCAGCGCGTGGATCTCGCGGTCGGTCATCACGCCGAAGCGGAAGCGGGCCCGGGCCAGCTTGCCGAAGAAGCCGGCGGGGGTCATCCGGGCGGTGGCGGTCATGTGCGCCAGGGTGTCGCGGACCGTGCGTCCCGCGCAGAGCGAGAAGACGGTCCACTGTTCGGGGGCCAGCTGTCGCACGTCGTCGAGCAGTGCGCGCCGCTCGGCGTGGATCAGCGGCCACGGATCGGATGGCGTCGCCATGCTTCCGTGGTACTACGACGACGGGCGGGCCGCACCCCCACAGGGGTGCGGCCCGGCCGGTGCGGTGCCCGGATCAGCCGATCAGGCTGCGCAGCACGTACTGCAGGATGCCGCCGTTGCGGTAGTAGTCCGCCTCGCCGGGGGTGTCGATGCGCACGACCGCGTCGAAGGTGACCTCGCCCGCGGTGACCCTGACGGTCTTGGGGGTGCGGCCCTCGTTGAGCTCGGTCACGCCGGTGAAGGAGAAGGTCTCCTCGCCGGTCAGGCCCAGCGACTCGGCGCTCTCGCCGGCCGGGTACTGCAGCGGCAGGACGCCCATGCCGATCAGGTTCGAGCGGTGGATGCGCTCGTAGGACTCGGCGATGACGGCCTTGACGCCCAGCAGCGCGGTGCCCTTGGCGGCCCAGTCGCGCGAGGAGCCGGAGCCGTACTCCTTGCCGGCCAGCACCACCAGCGGGACGCCGGCGGCCTGGTAGTTCTGCGAGGCGTCGTAGATGAACGCCACCGGCGCGTCGGCCTGGGTGAAGTCGCGGGTGTAGCCGCCCTCGGTGCCCGGCGCGATCTGGTTGCGCAGGCGGATGTTGGCGAAGGTGCCGCGGATCATGACCTCGTGGTTGCCACGGCGCGAGCCGTAGGAGTTGAAGTCACGCTTCTCCACACCGTGCTCGGTGAGGTACTGCGCCGCCGGGGTGCCCGGCTTGATGTTGCCGGCCGGGGAGATGTGGTCGGTGGTGACCGAGTCGCCCAGCTTGGCCAGGACGCGGGCGCCGGCGATGTCGTTCACCGGGCTCGGGGTCTTGGCCATGCCCTCGAAGTACGGGGGCTTGCGGACGTAGGTGGACTCGGCGTCCCACTCGAAGGTGTTGCCGGTCGGCACGGGGAGCGACTGCCAGCGGTGGTCACCGGCGAAGACGTCCTGGTAGCCCTTGTCGAACATGGCCTCGTCGATGGAGCCGGCGACGGTGTCGGCGACCTCCTGCTCGGTGGGCCAGATGTCGGCGAGGAAGACGTCGTTGCCGTCGGCGTCCTGGCCCAGCGCGTCGCGGGTGATGTCGATGTTCATGTTGCCGGCCAGGGCGTAGGCGACCACCAGCGGCGGGGAGGCCAGGTAGTTCATCTTGACGTCCGGGTTGATCCGGCCCTCGAAGTTGCGGTTGCCCGAGAGCACCGAGACGACCGCCAGGTCGGCCTCGTTGACGGCGGCCGAGACCTCCTCGGGCAGCGGGCCCGAGTTGCCGATGCAGGTGACGCAGCCGTAGCCCACCAGGTTGAAGCCCAGCTTCTCCATGTACGGCAGGAGGCCGGCCTTCTCGTAGTAGTCCATGACGACCTTGGAGCCGGGCGCCAGGGTGGTCTTGACCCAGGGCTTGACGTGCAGGCCCTTCTCCACGGCCTTCTTCGCCAGCAGGGCGGCGCCCAGCATGACGGAGGGGTTGGAGGTGTTGGTGCAGGAGGTGATCGAGGCGATCACGACCGCGCCGTTGTCGATCTGGTACGAGGTGCCGTCGGGGGCGGTGACCGTGGTCGGCTTCGAGGCCTCGGCGGAGTAGGTCGGCAGCGCCTCGGCGAACTTCGCGGCGGCCTCGGCCAGGATCACGCGGTCCTGCGGGCGCTTGGGGCCGGAGATCGAGGGGACGACGGTGGAGACGTCCAGCTCCAGGTACTCGGAGTAGACCGGCTCGAGGGACGGGTCGTGCCAGAGACCCTGCTCCTTGGCGTACGCCTCGACCAGCGCGAGCTGCTGCTCGTCACGGCCGGTGAGCTTCAGGTAGTTGATGGTCTCGGCGTCGATCGGGAAGATCGCGCAGGTCGAGCCGAACTCCGGCGACATGTTGCCGATGGTGGCGCGGTTGGCGAGCGGGATCGAGGTGACGCCCTCGCCGTAGAACTCGACGAACTTGCCGACCACACCGTGCTTGCGCAGCATCTCGGTGATGGTGAGCACCAGGTCGGTGGCGGTGGTGCCGGCCGGCAGCTGGCCGTTGAGCTTGAAGCCCACCACGCGCGGGATCAGCATGGAGACCGGCTGGCCGAGCATGGCCGCCTCGGCCTCGATGCCGCCCACGCCCCAGCCCAGCACGCCCAGGCCGTTGACCATGGTGGTGTGCGAGTCGGTGCCCACGCAGGTGTCGGGGTAGGCCTGGCCGCCGCGGACCATGACGGTGCGGGCCAGGTGCTCGATGTTCACCTGGTGCACGATGCCGGTGCCCGGCGGGACGACCTTGAACTCGTCGAAGGCGGTCTGGCCCCAGCGCAGGAACTGGTAGCGCTCCTTGTTGCGGCCGTACTCGATCTCGACGTTCTGGGTGAAGGCGTCCTTGGTGCCGAACTTGTCGGCGATGACCGAGTGGTCGATGACCAGCTCGGCCGGGGCCAGCGGGTTGATCTTGGCCGGGTCGCCGCCGAGCTCCTTGACGGCCTCGCGCATGGTGGCGAGGTCGACCACGCAGGGCACGCCGGTGAAGTCCTGCATGATCACGCGGGCCGGCGTGAACTGGATCTCCTGGCTCGGCTCGGCGTTCTCGTCCCAGGAGCCGAGCGCGCGGATGTGGTCGGCGGTGATGTTCGCGCCGTCCTCGGTGCGGAGCAGGTTCTCCAGCAGCACCTTGAGGCTGTACGGCAGCCGCTCGGAACCCTCGACGGCGGAGAGCTTGAAGATCTCGTACGACTCGTCGCCCACCTGCAGCGAGCTGCGGGCGTCGAAGCTGTTCGCGGACACGACTGACTCCTTCTAGGTGCTTCGTGCGGTACGTCTGGGGCGTGGGGTTGGGTGGACCACACGATGAAGCGGACCCGGCCGGGCTCCGGTACTGGACTGCACTGGTAAGGTGAGCCTTAGTTAGGGTCACCTAAACACTGGCCCGTCCTGCCTGCCCCGGCGGCGGGTGCCTCTCGGCAAGTATCTTGATATCGAGATAAATCCTAGCGTGAAGTTATCTCGATGTCGAGATAAACCATAGTGCATGGCCGCGCGCGGAGTGACGTCAGGCACCTCCTGGCGCGTCCGGCGAGGCGCTACGGTGGCCCGCGTGATCGTCATCGATGCCTCCGCCCTGGTCCTCGCCCTCGCCGACCGGGGCGAGCGCGGCGAAGCCGCCCGCGCGGCGCTCGCCGCCGACCCCGAGTGGGCCGCGCCCGAGCACCTGCTGATCGAGGTGATGCAGTCGCTGCGCGGACGCTACCTCGCCAAGGAGAACACCGCCGAGCAGGTGGCCGCCGTCGCGGCCGAACTGCCGCGGATCGACTTCCGCAAGCTGGAGTTGGCACCGCTGCTGGAGCGGATCTGGGAGCTCAAGGACAACCTGACCCCGGACGACGCGGCCTACGTGGCGGTGGCCGAGCTGCTCGGCGCGCCGCTGGTCACCGCGGACCTGCGGCTGATGCGGGCCAGCGGGCCGCGCTGCGAGATCCGCGGCATCGGCGCGGGCCCGGCGACGGGCGGGGCTAAGGGCGGGGCGAAGGGCGGGGCGCTCCCGAACGGGTGACACCCCGCCGCGCCCCCGCGACCGGGGGCGCCGCGGGGCGGGACGGTGGAGCCGACCCGTCGTCACCGTCCGAAGGACCCGGCACCATGCGCACTCCCGCCTCCCCCTCCCACCCGACCGGCTCGACCCGCTCGACCCGCTCGACCGGCCGCACCGGCCGCACCGGCCGCCTGGCCGGTGCCGCGCCCGCCGGCTGCTGCGCGCTGCTCGCGGTTCTCGCCCCGGGCGTGGCCGGCGCCGCGTCGGCGAGCGGGCCGGCGAGCGGGCCGGCGAGCGGGCCGGCGAGCGGGCCCCGGTCGGTCTGGGAGGCCGGCGGGGACTTCTCGCCGCCCTCCGCCCTCGTGCCACCGACGGCCGTCAGCTTCGCGCCCGACCTGGTCCCCTACGGTGCGCGGGTGCGGGTGCGGACCTCGGTCGCCGAGGGGAGCACCACGGTCGCCGTCGCGGTCGAGGGCCTCGCGCCCGGGCACGCCTTCCCCGCACACGTGCACGCCCAGACCTGCGGCTCGACGCCGGCCGCCTCCGGAGCGCACTACCAGGACCGGGTGGACCCCGTGCAGCCGTCCACCGACCCGGCCTACGCGAACGATCGCAACGAGCTGCGGCTGCTGCTGGCGACCGACGGTGACGGGGCGGCGCAGGCGGCGACGACGGTGCCGTGGACCTTCCGGCCGGGCGGGGCGCACTCGCTGGTCCTGCACGCGGGCGCCGACGCCGGCACGCACGCCGCCGCCGAGCGGGTGGCCTGCGTCGACCTGCCGTTCTGACCGACCGCCGCACCGGGGCGGGCCCCGCGGCCGACCCGACACCGGGGCGGCGCGGGCGCGAGGGGCGCGGGCGGGCGCGGGCGGCGCGGGTCACCGGCGGGCGGTCAGCCGCCCAGGGTCGCGACCAGCACCGCCTTGATGGTGTGCAGCCGGTTCTCGGCCTGGTCGAAGACGATGGAGTGCGCCGACTCGAAGAGCTCGTCGGTGCACTCCAGCTCGGCCATGCCGGTGGCCGCGTGCAACTGGCGGCCGAGCTCGGTGCCCAGGTTGTGGAAGGCCGGCAGGCAGTGCAGGAACTTGACGCCGGGATTGCCGGTGGCCCGCACCGTGTCCATCGAGACCTGGTACGACTTCAGCAGGTCGATCCGCTCCGCCCAGACCTCCTTCGGCTCGCCCATCGAGACCCAGACGTCGGTGTAGAGGAAGTCCGCGCCCGCCACGCCCTCGGCGACGGACTCGGTCAGGGTGATCCGGGCACCGCTCACGGCGGCGAGCCGCTCGGCGGACTCGCGCACCTCCTCGGCCGGCCAGAGCTGCTCCGGTGCGACGATCCGCAGGTCCATGCCGAGCAGGGCGGCGGTGACCAGCAGCGAGTTGCCCATGTTGTTGCGGGCGTCGCCGAGGTAGGCCAGCGTGACCTCGGCCAGCGGCTTGTCGGCGTGCTCCTGGACGGTGAGCAGATCGGCCAGCATCTGGGTCGGGTGCCACTCGTCGGTCAGCCCGTTCCAGACCGGCACCCCCGCGTGGGCGGCCAGTTCCTCGATGATCTCCTGCCCGTGCCCGCGGTACTCGATGCCGTCGAACATCCGGCCGAGCACCCGGGCCGAGTCCTTGATGGACTCCTTGTGGCCGATCTGCGAGCCGGAGGGGTCGAGGTAGGTGGTGGTGGCGCCCTGGTCGTGCGCGGCCACCTCGAAGGCGCAGCGGGTGCGGGTCGAGGTCTTCTCGAAGATCAGCGCGATGTTCTTGCCGCGCAGCCGGGGCTGCTCGGTGCCGGCGTACTTGGCGGCCTTGAGCTGGGCGGCGAGGTCGAGCAGGAAGCGGAACTCCTGAGCCGTGAAGTCGAGCTCCTTGAGGAAGTGCCGGTTCCGGAGGTTCAAGGCCATGCCGGGCTCCTGGGGTGAACGGGGGCGAACAGGGGTGCGTGGCGCGCGGTGCGCGGCGGGGGCGTGCGGCGGCCCGGGTACGTCAGTAGGGGAATTGTATACGATGCTCGGAATTACTATGCAGCATGGTGCCGACAAGGGCCTGCCACCCAGGGTGGCAGCCCCTTGTTACGACCGGTCGTACGGCCGGGGACGCTACAGCCGGGGGTCCACCGGCTCCGACTCGAGGGCCAGGACGGCGAACACCGGCTCGTGCACCCGCCAGAGCGGCTCGCCGCCGGCCAGTCGGTCCAGCGCCTCGATGCCCAGCGCGTACTCGCGCAGGGCGAGCGACCGCTTGTGGCCCATGCTGCGCTGGCGCAACTGCCCGAGGTATTCGGTGTAGTCCGGTCCGTAGATGATCCGCAGGTACTCACGACCGCGGACCTTCAGGCCCGGCTGGACCAGGCCGCCGGGACGGCCCTGCCCCACCGTGCCGCGCACCGAGGAGGCCAGCGGCTTGACCACCATGCCCTCGCCGCCCGCGCCGGTGAGCTCCTCCCACCAGGCGGTGGCCGCGGCGATGGACGCCTCGTCGCCGGTGTCGACCAGCAGCCGCGCGGTGGACCGCAGCAGCGGCTGGGGACGGTCCGGCCCCGGGGCGGCCGCGCAGGCCGCCTCGTCGGCCGCCACCAGGCGGTCGATCCAGTCGAGGTGCTCGTCGTGCGGGCGCACCGCGAGGTTCGCCCCCTCGGCCGCGAGCACCTGGAAGGGTGCCAGCCGGATCCCCGACAGGCCCTCGGTGGGCCAGCAGTAGCGCCGGTAGGCCGCGGTGAACGCCTCGGCGTCCGACGAGCGGCGGCGCTGGCGCTCGGTCAGCTCGGCCAGTCCCTCGATCCCGCGGCCGCCGGCCGTGCTCAGCGCCCGCAGCACCTCGGGCAGCGCGGCGCGGGCCGCGGCGCCCACCGCCGCGTACTGGCGGCGCAGCAGGTCGCCCGCCTTCAACGACCAGGGCAGCAGTTCGGCGTCCAGCAGCAGCCAGTCGGTGGCCAGCTCGGTGAAGAGGCCGGCCTGCTCGGCGGCCGCCCGGAGCCGGTCCAGCAGCGCGTGCGTCAGCTCCCGGTCGCCCAGGAAGGCGCGACCGGTCCTGGTCCAGATCGCACCGGGCCCGGCCAGGCCGAAGCGGCGCTCCAGCGCGGCCGGCTCGCGGGCCACCAGGACCACGGCCCGCGAGCCCATGTGCTTCTCCTCGCAGAGCACCTCGCGCACCCCGTCCGCGCGGTAGGCGAAGAACGCCTCCTCGGGGTGCTCGAGGTAGCCCTCGCGGCGCGAGGTCGGGCTCGGCGCCATGGTCGGCGGCAGGTAGGCGAGCAGCCGCGGGTCCAGCGCGAAGCGGCTCATCACCTCCAGGGCCGCCGCCGCGTTCTCCTCGCGGACCGAGACCCGGCCGTGCAGCGTGGTCTCGACCACTCGGCGGCCGGCCACGTCGGCGAGGTCCAGCGGCCGGCCCTCGCGGGCGCCCGGCGCGTCGCTGATCACCGGGCGGACCGGCGCGTACCACTCCTGCTCGGCCTCGACGCCGACCAGTTCGCGCTCGGGGTAGCGCAGCGCGGTGAGGCTGCCGCCGAAGACGCAGCCGGTGTCCAGGCAGATGGTGTTGTTGAGGAAGGTCGCCACCGGCACCGGCGTGTGGCCGTAGACCACCAGCGCCTTGCCGCGGTACTCCTCCGCCCACGGGTAGCGCACCGGCAGGCCGTACTCGTCCGTCTCGCCGGTGGTCTCGCCGTAGAGCGCGTGCGAGCGGACCCGCCCGGAGTTGCGGCCGTGGTACTTCTCCGGCAGCCCGGCGTGGCAGACCACCAGGTTGCCGCCGTCCAGCAGGTAGTGGCTGACCAGGTCGCGCATGAAGGCGCGGACCTCGCTGCGGAACTCCTCCGGCTCGCCGGCCAGCTGGTCCAGCGACTCCTGCAGGCCGTGCGAGACGGTGACCTTGCGCCCGGCCATCGCCCGGCCGAGCTTGTTCTCGTGGTTGCCGGGCACGCAGAGCGCGTGGCCGGCGGCGACCATGCCCATCACCAGGCGCAGCACGCCGGGCGTGTCCGGCCCGCGGTCGACCAGGTCACCGACGAAGACCGCGGTACGGCCCTGCGGGTGCTCGGCGTCCACGGGACGGCCCTGCTCGTCACGGTGCACCTGGTAGCCGAGGCGGGCGAGCAGGGTCTCCAGCTCGGCGCGGCAGCCGTGGATGTCGCCGATGATGTCGAACGGACCGGTGCGGTCGCGCAGGTCGTTCCAGCGCTTCTCGGTGACGATCTCGGCCGCGTCCACCTCCTCGACCCCGCGCAGGTGGTGCACCTTGCGGAAGCCCTCGCGCTCCAGGGCGTTCACCGAGCGGCGCAGGTCGCGGTGCTGGCGCGGGATCACGTGCGCGCCGAAGTCGCGGTCGGGCCGGCCGCGGTTGCGCTCGGCGCAGACGCCCACCGGCACGTCCAGCACGATCGCGATCGGCAGCACGTCGTGCTCGCGGGCGATCGCGACCAGCTGCTTGCGGGCGGCCTGCTGCACGTTGGTGGCGTCGACCACGGTGAGCCGGCCGGCCGCGAGCCGCTTGCCCACGATGTAGTGGAGCAGCTCGAAGGCGTCCGCCGAGGCGGACTGGTCGTTCTCGTCGTCCGAGACCAGGCCCCGGCAGTAGTCCGAGGAGATCACCTGGGTCGGTGCGAAGTGCTTGCGGGCGAAGCTGGACTTGCCGGCGCCGCTGGTGCCGATCAGGACCACCAGCGAGAGGTCGGTGACGGGGAGCCGGCGCGGCTCGCGGATCTCGTCGGTCATCGGGTCACGCTCCTCTCGGTGCTGAGGTCGGTGGTGGCGGCGGCGACGGTGGTGGTGAGGGCATGGGCGGTGGCGGGGACCGAGGCGGTCGGGTCGCCGCCGAGGCGGAAGCGGGCGAGCTGGGTCGGCGGGCCCACCTCCGGGTCGTCCGGGCCCACCGGGTGGAAGTCCACCGTGTACCCGTAACGCGCTCCCACCAAGCCGGCCCAGGCCCGGAACTCGTCGCGGTCCCACTCGAAGCGGTGGTCGGCGTGCCGGCTGCGGCCGGCCGGCAGCGACTCCCAGCGCACGTTGTACTCCACGTTGGGGGTCGTGACGATCACGGTGCCGGGCCGCGCCGCGCCGAAGACCGCGTGCTCCAGGGCCGGGAGCCTGGGCAGGTCCAGGTGCTCGATCACCTCGCAGAGCACCGCGGCGTCGTACCCCTTGAGCCGCGCGTCGGTGTAGGTCAGCGCACCCTGGATCAGCCGCACCCGCGCCGCCTGCCGCTCGGGCAGCCGCTCCAGCCGCAGCCTGCGGGCCGCGATCGTCAGCGCGGTGGCGGAGACGTCGACACCGAGGATCTCGGTGAAGCGCCGGTCCTTGAGCAGCGCACCGACCAACTCGCCCTGCCCGCAGCCGAGGTCGAGCACCCGGGCGGCGCCGCCCGCCCGCAACAGGTCGAGGATCACCTCGCGGCGCTGCTGGGCCAACGGGACCGGCTTGGGCTCGTCCGGCTGCTCGGCGGGCTGCGCCGGCGCGGCCGCCGTGCCGGCGACGGCAGCACCGTCGGTGGCGGCGACGCCGACGGCAGCACCGTCGATGGTGGTGCCGGCGGTGTCGTCCGGGTCGGCGGTGTCGTGCTCGGCGGCGGGTACCGCGTTGTCCAGGTCCTCGGCCTCGCCGTCGTCCGCCTCCGCGAGGCGGGCCAGCTCGAGGCGGCGCAGCGCCTCGTTCGCCAGCGACCAGCGGCGCTGCAGGTAGCGCCGGATGATCAGCGAGCGCTCCGGGTGCTCCGCGAGCCAGCCCTCACCGGCGTCGAGCAGCTTGTCGACCTCGTCCGGCGCCACCCAGTAGTGCTTGGCGCCGTCCAGCACCGGCAGGAGCACGTACAGCTGCTGCAGGGCGTCGGCGAGCGGCAGGGTGCCGGCGAGCTCCAGGCGCAGGTAACGCGAGTCGCCCCACTGCGGGAAGGCCTCGTCCAGCGGGATGACCGTGGCGTCCACCTGCCAGCCGAGCGGCTCGAAGAGCCGGTTCACCAGCGGACGCTCGTCGTGGCCGGGCCCACCCGCGCCGCCGGCGAAGCGGCCGCCGCGCAGCTCACCGTCGCCCGCCGCCACCGCCGGCAGCCGCACGGTCAGCGGGCGCGGCCGCTGGGCCAGCCCGGGCCGCAGCTCGCAGACGCCCTTCATGGCCGTGCGGAAGACCGTGCGCAGTGCCACCGCGAGCAGCGAGGAGGCCGCGTAGGGACGGTCGTTGACGTACTGCGAGAGCGCGAAGTCGGGCGATGCGCCCCGACCGCCGCCCCGGCCACGCCGGACCAGCGCCACCGGGTCGATGTCCAGCAACAGCGCGGCCGTGCACAGTTGATCGCTCGCCTCGGGGTAGAAGACGTGCGCGTCGCCGTGGGACGTGCTGAAACGCTGTGCCTTCCCGGGGTGCTTGTGCAGCAGGAAGCCCAGGTCGGTGGCCGGATCGTCGGCGGTTCCCGTGGTGGAGATCGAAATGAACACCTGATCGAGTATCCACGGGTCGTTCGCCCCATCACACCTGGTTTTCAGCGGTGGGCCGGCCGCGGGCGGCCTCCTGCCCGGACCGTGCGACACGGTCCGTTCCCTGGTCGGCGGCGGCACTCCCGGCGGGAATTCGTTACCGTGCTCGATGTGACTGCTGAATCGACCTCCTCCGCACGTGGTGCCATCGCGACCGGCCTGGCCACCATCGCCGCCGACGGCACCGTCCTCGACACCTGGTACCCCGCCCCCGCCCTGGCCGCCGCGCCGGGCCCCTCGGGCACCGTCCGGCTGACCGCCGAGCAGGCCGAGGCCGAGCTCGGCGCCGGTGCGCCGGCCGCGCTGCGCGCCGACGCCCGCCGCGGGGTCGAGGTGGTCGCGGTGCGCACCACGATCGGCTCGCTCGACGAGAAGCCGCTGGACGCCCACGACGCCTACCTGCGCCTGCACCTGCTGAGCCACCGTCTGGTCCGGCCGCACGGGCAGAACCTGGACGGGATCTTCGGGCTGCTGGCGAACGTGGCCTGGACCAGCATCGGCCCGGTGCCGGTGGACCTGGTGGAGCGGGCCCGGCTCGCGGTGCGCGCCGAGGGCGGCCAGCTGGCCGTGTACGGGATCGACAAGTTCCCCCGGATGACGGACTACGTCGCGCCGTCCGGCGTCCGGATCGCGCACGCCGACCGGGTCCGCCTCGGTGCCCACCTCGCCGAGGGCACCACGGTGATGCACGAGGGCTTCGTGAACTTCAACGCCGGGACGCTGGGCACCTCGATGGTCGAGGGCCGGATCAGCGCGGGCGTGGTGGTCGGCGACCACAGCGACATCGGCGGCGGCTCCTCGATCATGGGCACCCTGTCGGGCGGCGGCAAGCAGGTCGTCTCGGTCGGCGAGCGCTGCCTGCTGGGCGCCAACGCCGGTATCGGCATCGCCCTGGGCAACGACTGCGTGGTCGAGGCCGGCCTCTACGTGACCGCCGGCACCCGGGTCACCCTGCCGGACGGCACCGTCGCCAAGGCGGTCGAGCTCTCCGGCCAGGACAACCTGCTCTTCCGCCGGAACTCGCAGTCCGGTGCCGTCGAGGTGATCGCCCGCTCCGGCTCCTGGGGCGGCCTGAACGCCGAGCTGCACGCGCACAACTGAGCGGTGGTCGGCCGGACCGCCGGCCGACCCGCCCCACCCGGACCCCGGCCGCGCACCCGCGCCGCCGGGGTCCGGCGCGTCCGGCCGCTGCACCGGGCGCGGGCCCCGGGGCAACCCGGCGTCACCCGCGGGGCTGACCCCGGTGACCAGGAGAACCGCATCGAGTGGTCCGCGGTGACCGGGTGACCACGGTCTCGTTGAACCGGCGGGCTCAACACCCCCGCGGCGCCGGCGCGACGACGGCGGCACCGCCGTCCGACGCGTCACCGCGCACCACCGAGTTGGAGGGGTCCCCTCATGTCCGAGCCCAGGTACGAGGTACCCGCCGCACCCCCGGTGAGCTCCGGCGCGCTCGCCGCGTCCGCCACGCCGCCCAAGGGTCTGCTGGAACAGATGCAGGAACTGCTCGCCTCGGTCAACGCCGACCTGGCCGCGCTGGCCGGTCTGGGCGCGGGCCTGGAGGCCTGCGGTGAGTCGGGCGCGGATCTGCCCGGCGCCCCGGAGGCCGCGACCGGCTCCGGCGCCCGGTAGCGCCGGGCGGGCGGCACGGCGCCGGTGGCCGGGTCGGTCACCGGCGGGGTCAGGGTGAGGACCAGGGTGGGCACCGCCTGCTCCAGCGCCCGGGCCAGCTCCAGCGCCAGGTCCCGGCACTCGGCGTAGGCGTCGATGCCGTCGATGGCCTGCCAGTAGACGCCCTGCGCCACGGTGCCGGTGGCGATCGCCACCAGCGCCTCGGTCACGTCCGCGAGCAGGCGGCGCAGGTGCTTCAGGGCGGGTCCGGGGGGACCGAGCCCGCCCAGTCGCGAGGCCCGGCCGGTCGGCGACCAGTCCCCGTACTCCGGCGGGTCCGCCGAGGCCTCCAGACAGCCGGCCGCATGGCCGGCGGCCTGTCCGAGCAGGTGGGCCAGCGCGGCCACCTCCCCGGACGGCTCCTCACCGAGCAGGGCGGCGACGGCCTCGGTGAGGGTCGCCGCCTGCCAGGCCTCCGACAGCACGTCGGGGACCGTCCTGGCCTCGGCGATCGCGTGCCGGGCCGTCCTGATCAGGCGCACAGCGTCCATACCCCACGACTCCCCTCCGGTCGGGCGAGAGCCGACCGTGCGGCCGGCCCGTCCACGGTGGACGGACCGTCATGAGCAGAGCGTGGCGCCGGATCCGAAAGCGCGCAGCCCCCGGTCGCAGAGCTGTGGACAACTCCGGGGGTGTGGATAACTCGCGGTCAGCCACCGGCCCGATCATCGGACGGACCGGTGCTCTCCTCGGCCCACCCACCGGCCGCCCGATCCGCCGCCGCATCCGCCACCGGGAAGCGCAGCTCGTTGCGGTCGATCTTCGCCGCCAGCGCGGTCAGCGGGTCCACGTCGACCACCGCGCAGAACTGCAGCAGGTAGGCCAGCACGTCGGCCACCTCGTCGCGGACCCGGTGCGCGCGCCCCGGGTCCGCCATCACGGCGGCGGCCTGCTCGGGGGTCAGCCACTGGAAGATCTCCAGCAGCTCGCCGGCCTCCACGCTCAGCGCCGCCGCCAGGTTCTTGGGCGTGTGGAACGGCTGCCAGTGCCGCGCCGCGGCGAAGTCCGCCAGCCGCCGCGAGAGACCGGCCAGCGTGGCCGGCGGACCGGCCGGCGTGGGCGGGTCGGACGGCGTGGGCGGGTCGGACGGCGTGGGCGGGTCGGACGGCGACGACGGCGCGCCGGGGGCCGGCGGCCGGTCCTCGGGCTGCGAATCGGTGGAGGTGGTGGGGGAAGCCGGGGCTTCGGGGTACTCGTTCACCGCTCCAGGTCTACCCCACCACTCGCCCCCGCCGGCTCACCGGCCGGCGCGTCCGGCCCGGGCTGCGCCGGTACCCGGGGCGCCTCCGGCCGCAGCACGCTGTGCCCGCTGAGCGGGTCCCGGCCGCACTCGACCAGCTCGATCCCGCCCACCTGCCGGGCCGGCGCCGGATCGTGCAGCGCGGCCAGCAGCCGCACGTGGTCCTTGTCGCACATCTCGCGCGCCAGCCGCAGCAGCGAGGCGGTCTGCTCGGCGCAGAGCCCGGCACCGAGGTCCTCGGCCAGCACCGTCAGCTGCCGGCGGGCCCAGGGGACCTCGGCGGCCGGGTCGACGTCCAGCACCCCGGCCCCGGTCAGCAGCACGGCGGCGAACGCGAGCAGCCGCAGCATCCCGTCGGCCGCCTGGTCGGCGCCGGTCCGGCCGAGCACGCCCTCGTCGAAGACCGCCATCAGCCGCTCGAGGTCCTGGCTGCCGCGCCGGGCCACGTCCAGGCCGAGCAGCGGGTGCGGCGCCGCCGCCTGGACCGCGCGCAGCAGGCGCCCGTAGCGGCGCGTGCACTCCCCCTGCAGCCGGGCGAGCACCGCCGAGAGGTTCGCGGCGGTGGGCAGCAGCCGGGCCTGCGGCTCGGGCCGGATCCAGCCGCGCATCAGCGCCGGCACGGGGTGCACCGGGAAGACCTCGCGCAGGGCGGTGAGCAGCTGCTCGGCGGCGGCCAGCACCTTGCGCTCGCCGGGCGAGGAGCCGGCCACCCGCAGCGGGATCTGGGTGGTGATCAGGCTGCCGCTGGGGAACGGGGCCCGGATGTCACCCTGCCGGGTGTCGTTGTGCCAGCTGACGTTGACCCGGCCGCCCGCCACGTCCTGCTCGCCGGTCTCCACCAGGGTCCGGCCCTGGCAGGCCAGCGACTCCCGGGCCACCCGGACGCGTCCGTCGGTGCGGATCACCAGCTCCAGGTGGATCGGGCCCGCGCAGGAGCGGACCGTGCAGCCCAGGATGATCGCGTTGCGCCCGTGCGGGACGCAGCCGAGCAGGCCGCCGCGCACCGGGACGGCCAGCGGTCCGCCCAGGCCGCCCATCCCGTCCAGCGAGGGGGCGATCTCCTCGCCGAGCGCCAGCCGGGAGAGCACCGCCAGCGCGTCCAGCGCGTTCGACTTGCCCGCGCCCGAGGGGCCGTGCAGCACGGTGAGCGGGGAGAGCGGCAGGACGGCGCGGCGGTAGGACTTGAACGAGGTGAGCCGCACCTCCTCGACGGTGGGCCGCAGGGCCGGGCGGGCCGGCTCCGGCCGGCCGGCGAGGGCCCGGACGGCCTGCGCGGTGCTGGGCCAGGCGGTGGTGGGGGCGGTCGCGGGGAGGGTGGTGGCGGGGCGCGGAACGACGTCGCTGGTCACTGAGCCGACCCTACTGACGCCCGTTCGGCCGCACGGTGGCAGAAACGTGCCTGCGCCAGCGGTTCACCCCTACGAGGGCTCAAGCCCCGGTGCGGCTCATCGAGAAGTCGGCCGGCTCGACGTCCGACGCCTCGCTCCCGACTCCGCGTCCGAGTACCGGTACTCCCCCACCGGTACTCCGCCGCCGGCCATCGGCTACCACCACTCCCCTACCGGTACTCCGCGATCCGCACCGACCCGGTCACCGCGACCGGCTCGGGCAGCTGCGCGAGCGCGCCCGCCACCGCCGCCGGGTCGGTGTGCCAGGCGTTCGGCCCCATCCCGACCACCGCGGCGGCGTCGCGGCGGCTGAGCCGCAGCTCGAACTCCACCTCGGTCCGCGGGCCCGGCGTGAACCATGGGCCGAGCTTCTCGTCGATCCGCCGCTCCTTCTCCTCGTCCACCACGAGCAGCCCCAGCGCGCCGACCAGTTCGCGCAGGTGGCGGGTGGTGGGCGAGGCGACCAGCAGACTGCCGCCCGGGCGCAGCACCCGGCGGATCTCGGCGCCGTTGCGCGGGGCGAAGACGTTCAGCACCAGGTCCGCGCAGGCGTCCGCGAGCGGCAGCGGACGCCAGGCGTCACAGGCCACCGCGCCGGCCCGCGGGTGCGCCCGGGCGGCCCGGCGCAGCGCGAACTTGGAGATGTCCAGCGCCGCACCGGCGGTGCCGTCGAGCGCGTCGAGCACCCGCGCCAGGTAGTAGCCGGTGCCCGTGCCGAGGTCGGCCACCAGGCCGCCGACGGCCGAACCCGCGCCGGTCGCGGCGGCGGCCGTGGCCAGCGCCTCGGCGATCGCGCGGTAGTGGCCGGCCTCGAGGAAGTCGGCCCGGGCCGCCACCATCTCGGCGGTGTCGCCGGTCCCGGTGTGCGCGTCGCCGGGCAGCAGGCTGACGTACCCCTGCTTGGCGATGTCGAAGCTGTGTCCGCCCGAGCAGCGCAGCGCCCGCCCGGTCGCGTCGAGGGCCAGGCCCAGTCGGCAGTGCGGGCAGGTCAGGTACCGCTCGATGTCCCGGAGCACCGCCCCACCCTAAACCGTCGGGTGGGCGCCGCAGCGGCGCCCACCAGCGGCTCACTCGGAGTCGGAGTCGTCCTCGCCGTCCTCGCCGGTGACGCCCTCGCCCTCGGCCGCGTCCACCACCCAGCTGCCCAGCCGTTCGGCGACCCCGTCCAGGCCCAGCCGCCCCTCCCGGATGGCCCGGGCCAGGCTGCGCACCTCGCGCGCGGTGGTGGCCACCTGGCAGCCGCTGGCGACCAGGTAGGCGTAGGCGACGGCGGTGGCGAAGAGCTCGTTGGTCCGTTCCAGGGCCGGCACCCGGATCAGCTGGTGCATCAGGGCGGCGGCCCGGTCCTGCGGCTCGGGGTAGACCGCGATGTCGAAGATCTCCGCGGTGTGCCGGGCGATCGCCGCGAGCAGCGAGCCGTAGTCGGTCACCTGGGGGTCCCCGGGGGTGTACTGCTCAGCGGTCATGAGCAGCCAGGAGAGGTCGACCTCCAGCTTCAACGACGCCCGCCCTGTCGGTCGTCCGCCGGAACGCGCTCGCCGAACTCGGCGAGGAACTCGCTCTCGAACTCCTTCATGAACTGGGCTGCCGCGTCCACGAAGGTCAGCCCGGCCTCGCCCATGTCCTGCTGGACGAGCCTCTCGATGTACTGGTTCATGCTGATCCCCTGCTGCTCGGCCCGCTCGCGGGCGATTTCAGCGGTGGTGGCGTCCACCCGCACGTTGAGTTGCTTCTTACCCATGTCCTCGAAGCTAGCGCCATAGTGCTAGCACCACAAGGGCGCGTACGGGGGGCGCGTAGTCCGTGCGTTCACGCCGTCGTCGCCCACCGGCAAGGTATCGATCACCGTGCCGGCCCCGGGCACGCGGAAGGCCGACGGCCCGGTGCGGGTGCACCGGGCCGTCCGCCTCAGGTCCTCAACGCGGGCGGCTCACTCGCCGGCCGGCTCCAGGATCGCCACGCACTCGAAGTGGTGGGTCATCGGGAACAGGTCGAAGGCCCGCAGGGAGACCGGCCGGTAGCCGCCCTCCGCGAAGAAGGCCAGGTCCCGGGCGAGCGCGGCCGGGTCGCAGGCCACGTACGCGATCCGGCGGGCGCCGAGCTTCGCCAGGTGGCCGACCGTCTCGCGCCCGGCCCCCGCGCGCGGCGGGTCGAGCACGATCAGGTCGGTGGACTCGATGCCGGTGCGCGGCAGCAGGCTCTCCACCTTGTCGCACTCGATCCGGACGTTCTCCAGCTCGGCCAGGTTGTGCCGGGCGTCGGCCACGGCCTGCTTGCCCGACTCGATGCCGAGCACCGCGCCGTCCTCGCCGACCCGGTCGGCCAGCGCGCCGGCGAACAGCCCGACCCCGCAGTAGAGGTCCAGCGCGTTCTCGCCCCACTGCGGGTCCAGGCCCTCCAGCACCGCGGCCACCAGGGTCTGCGGCGCCTCGGGGTGGATCTGCCAGAAGCCGCCGTTGCTGACCCGCCAGGTCCGTCCGGCCGCCCGCTCGCGGACGAAGTTCCGCCCGTGCACCCGGTGGAAGAGGTCCTGCTCGTCGATCCGCGAGATCGAGACCGGCTTGTCCAGCTCGACCAGCGGCAGCTGCTCACCCGGCAGCGGGCGCAGGATCAGCTGGCGGTCCGAGGACCCGCTGGCGGCGATCACGTCCACCGAGGCCAGACCGGTCCAGTCCCGCGACTCGATGCCGAGCTCGGTGACGCCCTCGGCGGCGATCAGGCAGCGGTCGATCGGCTGCACGTCGTGCGAGCGGTGCTTGCGCAGGCCCACCTCGCCGCTCTGCGGGTCGACCGCGTACTGCACCCGGGTGCGCCAGGCCGGCACCTCGCCGGCCGGCAGCTTGCCGCCCACCGGCTCGACGCTGCCGTCCCAGCCGGCCTGCGCCGGGGTCAGGCCGGCCAGCTGGGCCAGCTGCTCGGTGAGCACCTGGCCCTTGAGCTTGCGCTGGCCGCCCGGGCTGACGTGCTGCCAGTCGCAGCCGCCGCACAGGCCGGGGCCGGCGAAGCGGCAGGGCGCCTCGATCCGGTCCTTGGCGGCCTCCAGCACCTGCACCGCGTCGGCCCGCAGGAAGCGGGACTTGGTGGTGCCCTCGGTGACCTCGGCGATCACCCGCTCGCCCGGCAGGGCGTGCCGCACGAAGAGCACCCGGCCCTCGTGCCGCGCCACGCAGTGGCCGCCGCCGTGCGCGACCGCGCCGACCTCGACCTCGTAGCGCTCGCCGACCAGCGGATCGCCGCCGGGGCCCCGGGGGGCGGGGGCGGCCTTGGGCGCGCGCGGCGGGCGCGGCGCCTTGGCCGACCCCGCACCACCCCGGCCCGCGCCGTGCGCCGCCCGGGGCGCGGAGCCGCCCTTGGGGGCGCCACCGGCGCCCTTCGCGCCGCCGGCCCTGCCGCCACCGGCGCCCTTGGCACCGGCGGCGCCCTTGGCCGCCGCCTTGCCGGCCGAGGGCTCGGCCGCCACCGGCGGCTCACCCGGGGCCAGCGGGGCGGTCTGCGCCGTGAAGCCGTCCCGGTCGGTGGCGGCCGGGCGGGCCGGCTTGGCCGACCAGCGCGGCCGGGCGACCTGCCCGACCTTGCCGGACTTCCCGGGCTGCGCTCCCTTGCGGGACGCTCCGGCCTTGGGCTTACCGGGCTGTCCCGAGGAACGGGGCGGGGTGTTGCGACTCACGAAGTGGTGTCCTTGCTGGCATCGGCGTTGGCATCGGCGCGGTTCTCGACGGAACCCGACGGTACCGTGCGCCGGCGCGGTTCGCCGCGTCGGACGTCACCGGGGGCCGACCAGGCCCGCTGGCTCTTGCGCCGTTCCGAGGACTCCAGCTGCCAGGGCACCGAGGTCACCATGACCCCGGGCTTGAAGAGCAGGCGTCCCTTGAGCCGCAGCGCGCTCTGGTTGTGCAGCAGGTGCTCGTACCAGTGACCGACCACGTACTCGGGGATGTAGACGCTGACCACGTCGCGCGGGGTCGAGCGGCGCAGGTTCTTGACGTACTCGAGCACCGGGCCGGTGATGTCGCGGTAGGGCGAGTCCAGCACCTTGAGCGGCACCCCGATGTCGCGGGTGTCCCACTCCTCCTGGAGCGCCCGGGTGTCGCCCGGGTCCACGTTGACGGTGACCGCCTCCAGCGTGTGCGCCCGGGCCAGCTGCGCGTAGGCCAGCGCCCGCAGGGCCGGCTTGTGCAGCTTGGAGACCAGCACGATGGCGTGCATCCGGGTCGGCAGCACGGTGTCGTCGGGCTCCTCGGCCGCGGTGAGCTCCGTGGAGACCCGGTCGTAGTGCCGGCGGATCGCCTTCATCATCACGAAGAGCACGCACATGGTGGCGATCGCGATCCAGGCGTGGCCGATCTTGGTGACCAGCACGACGATCAGCACGGCCGCGGTCATCACCAGGCCGAAGGCGTTGATCGCCCGCGAGCGCTGCATCCGGCGGCGCTCCTTGCCGTCCGTCTCGCTGCGCAGCAGCCGGGTCCAGTGCCGGATCATGCCGGACTGGCTCATGTTGAAGGAGACGAAGACGCCGACGATGTAGAGCTGGATCAGCCGGTTCGGGTCGGCGTCGAAGGCCATGATGAAGATCACCGCGACGCCGGCCAGCAGGATGATGCCGTTGGAGAAGGCCAGCCGGTCGCCGCGGGTGTGCAGTTGGCGGGGCAGGTAGCGGTCCTGGGCCAGGATCGAGCCGAGCACCGGGAAGCCGTTGAAGGCGGTGTTGGCCGCCAGCACCAGGATCAGGCCGGTCACCGCGGCGATGAAGTAGAAGCCCGGGGTGAAGTTGGAGAAGACGGCCTCGCTGATCTGGGCCAGCGCGGTCTTCTGGTGGTAGCCGGCCGGCGCGCCGGCGAGCTGCTGGGCCGGGTTCTCCGCCATCTGCGTGCCCGTCAGATGGGCGAGGTAGATGATGCCCATGAACATGGTCACCGCGATGGTGGCCATCAGCAGCAGGGTCGTCGCGGCGTTCTTGCTCTTCGGCTTGCGGAAGGCCGGCACGCCGTTGCTGATCGCCTCGACGCCGGTGAGCGCCGCGCAGCCCGAGGAGAACGCCTTGAGCAGCAGGAAGACCAGCGCGAAGCCGGTCACCGCCTCGTTGCCGGGGGTCGGCTGGAGGTGGAAGCCGGCGCTCTCGGCGTGCATGGCGGTGCCGAAGACCAGGTTGCGGACCAGGCCGTAGAGCACCATGCCTATGACGCCGGCCATGAAGGCGTAGGTCGGGATCGCGAAGGCGCTGCCGGACTCGCGCACCCCGCGCAGGTTCATGCCCATCAGGACGAGCACCAGCGTGACGCTCAGCGCCATCTCGTGGCCGCGCAGCATCGGCACGGCCGAGACCACGTTCGCGACACCCGAGGTGGTGGAGACCGCCACCGTGAGCACGTAGTCGACCATCAGCGCGCTGGCGACCACCAGGCCCGACTTCGGCCCGTGGTTGACGGTGGCGACCTCGTAGTCGCCGCCGCCGCTGGGGTAGGCGTGCACGTTCTGGCGGTAGGAGGCGACCACGGCCAGCATCACGACGGCGACCACGACGCCGATCTGCCAGGAGAAGTGGATCGCGGACACCCCGGCCAGCGAGAGGGTCAGGAGGATCTCCTCCGGGGCGTAGGCCACCGAGGAGAGCGCGTCGGAGGCGAACACCGGGAGCGCGATGCGCTTGGGCAGCAGCGTCTCGCCGAGCTTGTCGCTCTGCAGGGCGCGGCCGATCAGGATGCGTTTGGGTACGTCGGTCAGATTGGGCACGTTAAGGAATCGTAGGGGCTCTTGCTTTCGGGGCCATCGCCAGTGCGTCAGTTCGTCGAGACCGTGTTCTACAGACCGGCTAGCGTGTCGGATGATGAGCTTGCGGGCAACACTTGGTTGCCGAGTCGCCCCCGCCCCGGGGAGCGGCGCGAACGAGCCCCGCGCAGTGCGGGGACGGAAGGATGATGAGCGGTGTTTGCGCAGGTCAAGAACCCAACGGCCAGGGTGAGGTAGCGGCACCGTGCACATCGTCATCATGGGCTGCGGACGCGTAGGATCCGCCCTCGCCAGAGCCCTGGAGAAGCAGGGCCACTCGGTGGCCGTCGTCGACCAGGACCCGACGGCCTTCCGCCGGCTCGGCGCCGGCTTCAACGGGCGCCGGGTCACCGGCGTCGGTTTCGACCAGGACACCCTGCGCGAGGCCGGCATCGAGGAGGCGGGCGCCTTCGCCGCCGTCAGCAGCGGCGACAACTCGAACATCATCGCGGCCCGGGTCGCCCGGGAGAACTTCGGCGTCCAGCACGTCGCGGCCCGCATCTACGACCCCCGCCGCGCCGAGGTCTACCAGCGCCTGGGCATCCCGACGGTCGCCACCGTGCGGTGGACCGCCGACCAGATGCTGCGCCGGCTGCTGCCCAGCGGCTCCGAGCCGCTCTGGCAGGACCCGAGCGGGACCATCCAGCTGGCCGAGGTGCCGTTCGCGGCGGCCTGGGTCGGACACCGGGTCTCGGCCCTGGAGGAGGCGGCCAACGCCCGGGTGGCCTTCATCACCCGATTGGGTGAAGGCGTGCTGCCCACCGCGCAGACGGTGGTGCAGGAGGGCGACCTGGTCCAGGTGATGGTGCGCCGATCGGATCTGGCAGCGGTCGAGGCGGCGTTCGCCAAGGGCCCGGAGGAGGGTCACTGATGCGGGTAGCGATTGCGGGAGCGGGTGCGGTCGGTCGGTCGATCGCCGCCGAGTTGCTGGAGAACGGCCACGAGGTCCTGCTCGTGGACAAGAACCCGGGCTCCATCTCGGTGGAGCGGGTACCGATGGCGGAGTGGCTGCTGGCCGACGCCTGCGAGATCACCTCGCTGGACGAGGCGGCGCTGCAGCGCTGCCACGTGGTGATCGCCGCGACCGGCGACGACAAGGTCAACCTGGTGGTCTCGCTGCTGGCGAAGACCGAGTACGGCGTGCCGCGGGTGGTCGCCCGGGTCAACAACCCCAGGAACGAGTGGCTCTTCAACGAGTCCTGGGGCGTGGACGTGGCCGTCTCCACGCCGCGCCTGATGTCCGCGCTGGTCGAGGAGGCGGTGAGCGTCGGCGACCTGGTGCGCCTGATGCGCTTCAGCCAGGGCAACGCCAACCTGGTGGAGCTCACGCTGGCCGCCGACGCCGAACTGGTCGGCACCCGGGTCGGCGACGTCAGCTGGCCGGTGGACACCGCCCTGGTGACCATCATCCGCGAGGGCCGGGTGCTGGTGCCGGGCAAGGACGACACCCTGGAGGGCGGTGACGAGCTGCTCTTCGTGGCCGCGCAGGAGCGCGAGGAGGAGCTCGAGGACCTGCTCTCGGCGGGCGGCGGCGCCCAGTAGGCGCGGCAGGCACGGCGAACGCGACCGGGCCCGCACTCCCCGAGGGGGGTGCGGGCCCTGTCGCCTGTCGCGTCGCCGGTGGGCCCGGCCGCCGGGGTCAGTCGGCGGCCTGCTCCGGCTCCTCCGCCTTGATGGGCGGCGGCGCGGTGAGCAGGATCCGCCAGGTGACGTACATCGCCAGCAGCATCGGCGGGATGCCCAGCGCGACCTTCAGCCAGCCCAGCAGGTTGACGTTGCCGGTGAAGTAGAGCGGGAAGAGGATCACCGGCTTGATGCCCATGATCACCACCCAGGCCCAGGTCGCCTTGGTGTACGCGGCCAGCCGGCCGGGGTTGCGGGTGCGCCAGGTGAACATCTCGCCCGTCACCGGGCCGAGCGTCAGACCGATCAGCGGCCAGCGGACCAGCGCGGAGACGGCCAGCGCCAGCGCGTAACCGACGTTCCAGAGCAGGCCGGGCAGGTAGAAGTTCTCCGCCTTGCCGGTCTTGGTGGAGATCCAGGCGCCGATCGCCACCCCGAAGACGCCGCTGAAGGCGTGCTGGATGGTCTCGCCGCGCAGCAGCCGCAGGATCACGAAGAGCCCGCTGAGCCCCAGCGCCCCCCACGCGGCCGGAGCCACCTGGTGGGTGATGTTGAAGGTGACGATGAAGACCAGGCCCGGCAGGGTCATGTCGATCATGCCGCGGACCCCGCCGAAGGCCTGCAGCACCGAGTCGGCGGCCTCCTTGGCGGCGGCCGCCTCGCGGGCCGCGACCTGCTCGGGGGTCTCCTCGACGGCCTGCGGCACGCCGAAGGCCCCCTCGGGCGACGCGGGTGGAACGGTTCCGGTGATCAGTACGGGCGGGGCGGCGTGTTCGCCGCCGAGCGGATTGGTCACTGGTGATCGCTCCCCTGTCCCACGGACTGTCCCACCGGCCGCAGCTCGTAGCGGGGGTTGAAGAGCACGCGACGCCCGCGTGCGTGGCTGAGCCGGCCGCTGGCGATCAGCCGGCGCCCGGGCTCGATCCCGGCGATCGAGCGGCGGCCGAGCCAGACCACGTCCAGCGCGTCCGTACCGTCGAAGAGCTCGGCCTCCAGCGCCGGCACGCCGGCCCTGGGCCGGAGCGTGACGGTGCGCAGCGTGCCGGAGACGGTGACGACCTCGCGGTCGCCGGCCTCGGCTATCGTCGTGCAGCCCGCACCCACCGTGTCCTGGCGCAGCTCCTCGGCCTGGAGCTCCTCCGGGCTGGAGGTGAGCCGGCTGAACATCCGGCGCAGGCGTCCCTGCGGCTGGTCGCTGCTGTTACCACTCATGCCGGAAGGGTACCGGTTCGGCCCCCTGCGGTGGCGTGCTCCGCGAGGACCTGCTCAGGCCTCGAAGCGGTACCCCATCCCCGGTTCGGTGATGAAGTGGCGCGGGTGCGAGGGGTCGGCCTCCAGCTTGCGGCGCAGCTGCGCCAGGTAGACCCGCAGGTAGTTGGTCTCGGTGCGGTAGGCCGGGCCCCAGACCTCCTGCAGCAGCTGGGTCTGGCTGACCAGCCGGCCGGCGTTGCGCACCAGCACCTCCAGCAGGTGCCACTCGGTGGGCGTGAGGCGGACGTCGGCACCGTTGCGGTTGACCTTCTTGGCGGCCAGGTCGACCGTGAACGCCTCGGTGACCACCAGGGAGTCGTCCTCGCCGGCCACCGGCTCGGCCCGGCGGACCGCCGCGCGCATCCGGGCCAGCAGCTCGTCCATGCCGAAGGGCTTGGTGACGTAGTCGTCGGCGCCGGCGTCCAGCGCCTCGACCTTCTCGTCCGAGGCGTGCCGGGCGGAGAGCACGATGATCGGCACCCGGGTCCAGCCGCGCAGGCCCTTGATCACCTCCACGCCGTCCATGTCGGGCAGGCCGAGGTCGAGGACCACCACGTCCGGGTGGCGGGCGGCGGCCAGTTCCAGCGCGCTCGCGCCGTCGTGGGCGGCGTCCACCTCGTACTTGCGGGCCTTGAGGTTGATCACCAGGGCGCGGACGATCTGCGGTTCGTCGTCCACGACGAGGACCCGGGTCATGCGGGCTCCGCCTTTCGGGGGGCGAGGGGGGTGGTCGGCTGGGGTGACTCTGCGTGGTGTGCGGGGTCGTCCGGCGGCGCGAGGCCGGTGTCGTGCGCGGGGCCGGCTGTGTGCGCGGGGTGCGCGGGATCGGCGGCGTGCGCGGGGTCGTCCGGCGCAGCGGGGTCGGGCCGGCGCTCGGCCACCGGCAGCGAGACGACCATGGTCAGGCCGCCGCCGGGGGTGTCCTCGGCGGCCAGCGTGCCGCCCATCGCCTCGACGAAACCGCGGGCCACCGCCAGGCCCAGCCCCACCCCGGCGCCGCGCGGCGCGTCGCCGTAGCGCTGGAAGGGCGCGAAGATCCGCTCCCGGGCCTCCTCCGGCACCCCCGGACCGCGGTCGACCACCCGCAGCTCGACCCGGCCGCCGCCGGCCGCCGGCTCCAGCGCGTCCGCCTGCACCAGCACCCGCACGCCGGGCGGGCTGTACTTGACGGCGTTCTCGATCAGGTTGGCCAGCGCCCGCTCCAGCAGCCCGGCGTCGGCCGGCACCATCGGCAGGTGCTCCGGCACGTCCAGGTGGACCGACTCCAGCGGCACCCCGCCGAGCGCGATCGGCACCACCTCGTCCAGGTCCACCTCGCGGATCAGCGGGGTGACCGTGCCGGTCTGCAGCCGGCTCATGTCCAGCAGGTTGTTGATCAGGTGGTCGAGCCGGTCGGCGCCGGCCTCGATGCCGGCCAGCAGCTCCGCCTCGTCCGCCGGGTCCCACTCGACGTCCTCGGCGCGCAGCGAGGAGACGGCGGCCTTGATCCCGGCCAGGGGGGTGCGCAGGTCGTGCGAGACCGCGGCCAGCAGGGCGGTGCGGATCCGGTTGCCCTCGACCTGCCGACGGGCCGCGGCGGCCTCCTTGGCCAGCCGGCGGCGCTCCAGCAGCACGGCCGCCTGGGCGGCGAAGGCGCCCAGCAGCCGGCGGTCGGCCGCCGGCAGCACCCGGCCGCGCAGCACCAGCGCGAGGTTCTCGCCGACCGGCACGTCCACGTCCGCCTGCTCCGGGCGGCCCGGCGGGTTCGGGCCGCTGGCCGCCACGCAGCCCCACGGCGCGTGCTCGTCCGCCCGCTCCAGCAGAGCGGTGGACTCCTGCTGGAACACCTCCCGGACCTGGTCCAGCAGCGCGGTCAGCACCCCCTCGCCGGTCGCCGCGCCGCGCAGCACCGTCCCGGCCAGCGCGCTCAGGGTCTGCGCCTCGGCCTGGCTGCGGGCCGCCTCGTGCGAGCGCCGGGCGGCCACGTCGACCACGGTCGCCACCGCGATGCCCACCGCGGTGAAGATCGCCACCGCCAGGATGTTCTGCGGATCGTTGATGGTCAGGGTGTGCGTCGGCGGGGTGAAGTAGTAGTTCAGCGCGGTGGAGCCGACCAGGGCCGAGGCGATCGCCGGGAAGAGCCCGCCGACCAGCGCCGCGCAGACGGTCACCGAGAAGAAGAGCAGCATGTCGGTCGGCAGGCCGGTGCTGCGCAGGTGGGTGAGGACCAGGCTCAGCAGCAGCGGCCCGGCCACCCCGATCAGCCAGCCGCCGATCGCGCGCGGCCGGCCCAGGTCGGTCACCTTGCGGATCGGGATCCGCCCGCGCCCGTGCGCCGCGTGCTCGTGGGTGACGATGTGCACGTCGATGTCGCCCGAGTCGCGCGCCACCGTGGAGCCGACGCCGGGGCCGTAGATGTACTGCCAGGCCTTGCGGCGGCTGGAGCCGAGCACGATCTGGGTGGCGTTCACGCCGCGCGCGAAGTCCAGCAGCGCCTGCGAGGGGTCGTCGCCGAGCACGGTGTGGAAGCTGCCGCTCAGGCTCTCCACCAGCGCCCGCTGCTCGATCAGCGCCTGCGGGGAGCCGCCGGTGGCCAGGCCGTCGGAGCGCGAGATGTGCACCGCGAGCAGCTCGCTGCCCGACCCCTTGGCCGCGATCCTGGCCGCCCGCCGGATCAGCGTGGCCCCCTCCGGGCCGCCGGTCAGGCCCACCACGATCCGCTCGCGGGCCTGCCAGGTGCTGTCGATGCCCTGCTCGGCTCGGTAGGTCTGCAGGTACTCGTCGACCCGGTCGGCCGTCCAGAGCAGCGCCAGCTCGCGCAGCGCCGTCAGGTTGCCGGGACGGAAGTAGTTGGAGAGCGCCGCGTTGATCTTCTCCGGCGCGTAGACGTTGCCGTGCGCGAGTCGGCGGCGCAGGGCCTGTGGCGACATGTCGACCAGCTCGATCTGGTCGGCCCGGCGCACCACCTCGTCCGGCACGGTCTCGCGCTGGCGCACCCCGGTGATGCCCTCGACCACGTCGCCCAGCGACTCCAGGTGCTGGATGTTGACGGTGGAGATCACGTCGACGCCGGCCGCCAGCAGCTCCTCGACGTCCTGCCAGCGCTTGGCGTTGCGGCTGCCCGGGACGTTGGTGTGCGCCAGCTCGTCCACCAGGGCGACCTGCGGGCGGCGGGCCAGCAGCGCGTCCAGGTCCAGCTCGGTGAACTCGGCCCCGCGGTGCTCCATGGTCCGGCGCGGCACCGCCTCCAGGCCGTGCAGCAGCTCCGCGGTGTTGGAACGGTTGTGGTGCTCGACGAAGCCGATCACCACGTCGGTGCCGCGGGCGAGGCGCCGGTGGGCCTCGCAGAGCATGGCGTACGTCTTCCCGACCCCGGGGGCGGCCCCGAGGTAGATCCGCAGCCTTCCGCGCGCCATGCGTCCCATTCTTGATCGAGTCGGCCCGGGGGACCATCCCCGGACACCTGTTCGCGCTCCCGAGACTACGGGGTGAGCGCGTGTTCGCCTTCGATCTGGCTGGTCGGAGGGCAGATTTAGCGGCATCTTGACGGCGTGGCGCGGCCGATCGGGCGGCGGAGCCAAGGGGGCGGGAACGCCGCTGCCGGGCCACCCGGGTGGGGGCCCGGCAGCGGGGCGCGCCAGGGGAGCCTGTCTGGGGGTGGGATCCGTGAGCCCGTCAGGAGGGCGGCAGGATCCGTGGGCCCGTCAGGAGGCGGCGGGGTCCGCCTCCTCCACGATGTGGCCGTCCCTCAGCTCGACCACCCGGTCGGCGAGTTCCATCAGCTGCGGATCGTGGGTGGCCACCAGCACCGTGACGCCCTCGCTGCGCACCACCGCCCGCAGGAGTTCCATGACCGAACGTCCGGTCTCCGAGTCGAGCTGGCCCGTCGGCTCGTCGGCGATGATCAGTGCGGGCTCGTTGGCCAGCGCGCGGGCGATCGCCACCCGCTGCTGCTGCCCGCCGGAGAGCTCGGTGGGCCGCTGCTCGGCGTGGTCCGCGAGGCCGACCAGCGCCAGCAGCGTCTCGATCCGCTGCTCGCGCTGCTCCGCGGGCACCTTGCGCAGGCGCATCGGAACCCCGACGTTCTCCGCCGCCGAGAGGATCGGGATCAGGCCGAAGGACTGGAAGACGAAGCCGATCCGGTCGCGGCGCATCGCCAGCCGCCCGGCCTCGTCCAGACCGGCCAGGTCGGACCCGTCCAGGCTGATCCGGCCCGAGGTGGGCGCGTCCAGACCGCCGACCAGGTTGAGCAGGGTGGTCTTGCCCGAGCCGGACCGGCCGCGCAACGCGGTCAGCTCACCACGCCGGATGCTGAACGACACCCCGCGCAGCGCGTGCACGGCGGTCGAGCCGCTGCCGAAGCTTCGCCAGACGTCCTCCACCTCGACCATGGGCGCCAGCGTGGTGCCGGTTCGCTGCTGACTCATAGAGCTTTCCCCTCCGGTCGGCCGCTGACCGGCCTGACTCCGATGTCGTTCGTTCGCTGTCTGCACCACTCACGCGCGGCACGGAGCGAAGGTTGCATCGAAGCACGAACCGGTCAGCCGGTCTGCAGCCGGTCCGCCAGCTCCGCGGCGGCGGCGGCGAAGTGGCTGTCCAGGGCGGGCACCCGGCCGAAGCCCGGCTCGCCCGGACGGTAGACCCGCCGTACCCCGAGGACACCGACCCGCACTCCGCGCACCTCCACGGTGAACTCCTCCACCGAGGTCACCGGCTGGTCCGACGGATCGAGGTAGTCGTCCCGCAGGACCGTCAGCTCGCCGTCGCTCGCCACCTTGGCGAGACTCCCGTGGCCGCCCTTGCAGCCGTACGAGCCGGCGAGCACCCGGCCCGCCCGGGCCGCGGCCGAGGCGTCCGCGAAACTGAGCACGAGCTGGTAGGCCTGGGCCGGGCCGGCCTGGCGCGAACCGTCGGACCGGCCGCCGTCCTCGACGTAGTCCTGCCCGCCCACCGACACGGCGTTCAGGGCCGCCACCGGGCCGGCCAGGCAGGCCGGCTGGTCCGTGTCCAGCGCCGGCGCGGCCGGGTGCCCGTCCTCCCGCAGGACCGGGAGCCAGGGACCGTACGCCTGCTGGAGCACCGGCAGCTGCGCCGTCTCCAGCGGGAGCGCGCCGCTGTCCCACTCATGGGTGGCCTGGCTCACCGGCAGCGAGGGCGTGGAGTCCGGCCAGCCGAGCCGCACCTCGCCGGTCTGGTCGGGCTGGCCGACCTGCGAGTAGCCCCCCGGCACCAGCAGGTGCGGAGCCGCCGCGAAGAGCGCCAGCGCCAGGGCGCCCGCGCCGGCCGCCCCCAGCGCGCGCCGCCGGCGTCGGCGGCGCACCGCCGAGCGGACCACGGCGGTGGTCGGCGGTGCCTGCAGACCGGCGGACAGCTGGCTCCGCAGCTGGGCGAAGCGGGCATCGAGCTCGGTCGGTGCCATCGACACCCGCCCGGGTGTCCCACGGCCCGGCGCAAGCGTCCGCCCGGACCCGAAGGTCGGGGAGGCGTCATCACGCTCGTGGTCAGACACGGCTCTTCGCCTTCCTCTTCGTCATCCGATCCGACGCGGCGTCAGCCGCCTGGAGCTGCGGGTGTTCCGGCTGAGGGTGTTCCGGTGCTCGGGAGTGCGGTACGGCGGGCGGGGCGGCCGGGGTCGGCGGGGCGGCCGGGGTGGGCGGCGTGCTCGCCGGGCCGGTCGGGCCCGCGGTCCGCCGGTCCGGCTCCTCCGCGGCCCTGGATCCCGCCTTCGGCCGGGCCTTCACGGTCCGCGCCGGGTCCTCCGCGAGCGGGGTGTGCGGCTCGGTGTCCTCCGCGCCGGTCTCCCCCAGCAGCCCGGCCAGCGCCGTCCGGCCGCGGTGCAGCCGCGCCTTGATCGTGCCGAGCGGGACCTCCTCCTCGGCCGCGATCTCCGCCACCGACAGCCCGCCCATGTGGTGCAGCACCACGGCCCGCCGCTGCGCCTCGGGCAGCAGGCGGAGTGCGGCCACCAGGGCCACCGACTCGGGGCCCGGTCCCGGGGTCGGGTTGGCCGGGCCGTGCCGGGTCCAGCTGCGCAGGGCCGTGCGGGCCCGCCGCCACCGACTGATCGCGATCCGTTGACCCGTCAACCGCACCCAGGCCACCGGGTTCTCGTAGCCGCTCAGGCGTGGCCAGTGGTTCCAGGCCCGGACGAAGGCCTCCTGGGCGGCGTCCTGAGCCTCCCCCAGATCCCCGGTCAGGGCGTAGAGATGCGCCACGAGCTGGCCGTACGCCGACTCGTAGAACTTCTGGAACCCCTCGTCCGCCGCCGGCTCACTGGGCGGGCCGAGCTCACCAGGTACCTGGCCCCGGGGACTCTTCGCCACACCCCACCTCCCCAGGCCGGCTCAGGTACATCGTCCGGCAAGTGTTCCCGACCGTCCGCGCCTACCGCAAGGGTCCCGCCGGGGCAAGGAGGACGGCGAAAACGCGGTGGCCCCGAAACGCGAAGAAGCCCCCACCGATAAACGGTGGGGGCTTCTCCTGAATGATTGTTCGGCGGTGTCCTACTCTCCCAC
>NZ_BAAALF010000032.1:0-57069 GCF_039528135.1 Kitasatospora nipponensis
GGGCAGGAGAAGCGGCTCAAGGACTTCCACCAGTCCCTGGCCCGGCTCGGCCGCGAGCTGCGCACCCGGCACGCGGACGCCTTCCACCCGCAGGAGGCCATCCCCGCGGTGAGCGACGACGTCAGCCGGCTCTGGCGCCACCTGCACCTGACGCTGCTGCGCCTGCCCGCCGCCGACCGCGACCACTGGGCTCGCCGGCTCGCCGATACCGCCGAGCGCCGGCTGGGTCAGCGGACCGAGTGCGGCCCGGACACGGTGGTCCCGGCGCTGCCCGGCGTGTACCCGGAGCGGCTCGACGTCCCGCTGCCGCTCACCGCCGAGCCGGAGACCGAGCCGAGCCCCAGCAGCCGCCGGGTGCGCGAGATCCTCGACCAGGTGCCGGCCACGCCCGCGGTCAGGAACGAGCTGCGCCCCTGGGCGGTGCGCCTGGAGCAGGCGGTGCGCCTGCTGCGGGTGGACCTGGCGCTCGGCTGGTACCCGCAGTTGGAGTACCCGACCTGGACGGTCCTGGGGCCGCACGACTTCCGGAGCTTCGGCATCGAGGGCCTGTGGCAGCTGGCGACCGCGCTGGGCACCGGGACGGTCGAGGCCCGGCTGGAGTCGGCCCAGAACCTGGACGAGATCCTCGGCAGCGTCTGCCACCGGCGCCCGGCCCGGCACGGCAGCTGGTGGTGGGACTGGCGGCTGGCGGTGGCCGAGCCGCTGCTGGTGCTCGGGGTCGAGGCCGGGCGCCGGTCGCTGGAGCCGGGCGAGTTCCGTGACGAGGAGAGCGACTCGCTGCGCGCGTGGTGCGACGGCATCGAGGGCGAGGACCTGCCGGGGCCGGTCGTGCACTGGATGGTCCGCGCGCCGCTGCGCCCGGCGGTCGAGCACGCGGACGGCCAGAACCCGAAGTTCCGGGGCCGGATCGTGCAGAGCCGGCGCTGGTGAGCGCGGCCGTCGCGCCGTCGACCGCCCGCGCGGTCCGGGCCCTGGCCGCGCTGCCGTGGGCCCGGTCCTGCGGGCTGACCGAGCTGCTGTGCCGCGACGCCGAGTCGCTCGCACGCGGCGAGCTGCCCGCGCTGCGGGTGGCGGTGTGCGGATCGGCGGGCGCCGGCGAACTGCTGGCGTGGCTGCACGCCGAACTGGCCGGCCCGGTGGGGCGTCCGGCGGCGGTCCGGGTGGAGTGCTCGCGGGAGGCGGTGGACAGCCACCTGCTGCTGCTCGTCGTCCCCGACCTGCCCGCCGCCACGGACCCTGCGCCGCAGACCGAGGTACTCGACGTCCTCGGCTCCGCGCACCCGCCGACGGCGACGGTCGTGGTCGACGCGCCCGACGACTGGGCCGGCGCGGGCCTGGCCACCGTGGCGGGCTGGCACCGACGGCACCCGGGCCACCCCGGACCGGCGGGACTGCCGGTGCACGCGGTGGTGCTCGGCTGGCGGCGCTCCCGCCCGGCGGCCTGCGGTCTGCCGGAGCTGTGGCGGCGGAGCGTGCTGCCGGTCCTGGCGGACGCCCCCGAACTGCTGCCCGCGCTGACCCGGGCCCGCCTGCGCTGCGCGCTGCAGGAGCTGCGGCTGGCCGCCCGGGGCCTGGCCGCCGAGGCCGGCCTGGCACTCGACCCGGGCGGGCGGCCCGTCCCGGCGGCGGACCTCGATCCGCCGGCGGACCCCGCGTCGCGGGCCGTGCTCTGGCAGCGACTGGACGCGCTCGCGACCGGCCCGCTCGCGCTGCGCGCGGTACGGCAGTTGGACCGCTCGGTCCACCCCGGTGAACCCCACGAGGAGGAGAGATCATGACCGTGGTCCTGGTGGTGGCGATCGTGCTGGTCGCCGCCGTCTGTGCGCTGCTCGCGGTCCGGCAGGCCGCGGTCACCCGGGAGAACCGGGCGCTGTTGGCCCGGCGCAGCGGTCCGGACGAGCAGGAGGCACTGGCGGCGCGCAGCTACCTGCTGCGGCTGGAGCAGCAGTTGACCACCGAGCGGCGGCGGGCCGAGGAGCTGGCCGCCGGCCGGTCCGACGCGGACGGTCAACTCGACGCCCTGCAACGGAGCGTGGCGGCGTTGACGGCCGAGCGCGACCAGGCCGCGGCGGCGGCCGACCGGTCGGCACGGCAGTTGGCCGAGCAGGCGGCCGGTCACGCCGAGGCGGCCGGCCGGCTCGGCACGCTCGACGGTGAACTCGACGAGCTGCGCCGGCGGGTGGACCTGCTGGGCGCCGAGCGCGAGCAGGCGGTGGCCGAGGCCAGGGCGCTGGCGGTGCGACTGGACGAGCTGTCGGAGTCGGTCCCGCCGGTGGAGGACGCGGCCAACCCCTCGGCCCCGCGCGAACTTCCGCTGGGCCGGGACACCGCCGCGGACAGCGTGGTCGACGGCGCCGACCTGGGCGCGCTGGTGGTGCGGGCGGCCTCGGTGCGCGGGGACCGGCACCGCGAGGAGAAGGAGCACCGGCGCGACTGCGCGCTGCTGCGCCTGGTGGACGGTTTCGGTGCCCCGGTCCTGCTCAGCTCGGTCGCGGCGGGCGCGCCCGACGGCGAGCTGAGCCAGAGCGCGGCGACCGCGGCCTGCCGGGCGCTGGCCCTCCAACTGGGCCACTACGCCCCGACCCTGCGCGAGCGGCTGTTCGACCCGCGTGCGGACGTCGAGTTGGCCGGCACGCTGAAGGTGGCCTGCCAGGGGGTGGCGCGCTCGGTGCGGCTGGTCGCGTTGGGAGCCGGCGCGGAGCAGGCGGACCGGGCGGCGGAGGTGGGCGGGCAGGCCGACACCTCGCTGCTGGCGGTGCTCTCCGAGCTGGGCGACCGCGAGTCCCGTCGGCACGTGGCGTTCGGGGTGGGCGACGGCGTGGTGCTGCGCCTGCGGTCCGCACAGGACGGCTGGGAGTGGCAGACGCTCTTCGAACCGGCTGCCGGGGCACGGGCGTTGCGGCTGCCCGGCAGTCCGGAGGGGGTCGGGTGGGCGCGGTTCGACACGGTGCCCGGCGACACCGTCGTGGTGGCCACCCGGCCGGTGGCCGAGCTGTTGCAACGCGCCGACCTGGCCCACTGGTTCGCCCGGCGCTGGGGCGGGCGCCAGCCGTACCTGACGGCGTTCCTCTCCGACCTCAACATCCGGGTCCGGTCGACCGGCGGGGACCGGTCGCTGGCCTGTCTCTGGGACTTCGGGCAGGCCCGGATCGCCGAACGGGCCGCCCGCGTGGGGCTGGAGAGCGGGCCCACGCGGTAGCGGCGCCGAGGCGGCTCAGGCGTCCCCCGGCTCGGTCTCGCCCGGTGCGGCGTAGCGCCGGGCCAGCGTGGCCACCGTCTCCGCCAGGGCCGCACGCAGCCCGGGCGGGCCCAGCACCTCGGCCTCGGCGCCCAGCCGCAGCAGGTCGTGGACGGCCACGCGCTCGGTCTCGACCGGGAGTTCGGTCTCCACCCAGCCCTCGTCGTCCGGCGCACCGGCCTCGGCGAGGGCCCGCGCGCCGACCGCGCCGAACTGGAACGGCAGCAGCTTCTGCCCGCGTGGCGAGAGCCGCAGCCGGGCCGCCGACGTGTGTACGGAGGCCTCCAACGCGCGGGTGGAGTCGGCCCAGTAGCCGGCCAGGTCGAAGCCGGCCGGGCGCTCGAAGGTCTCCTGCCCGGTCTCCAGGGCGAGCAGGCGGGAGATCCGGTAGGTCCGCACCGCGCCCTGCGCGATCGCGGCCAGGTACCAGATGCCGCCCTTGAGCACGATGCCGAGCGGGCGCAGCTCACGGTGCACCTCGCCGCTCCAGCGCCGGTAGTGCGCGTGCAGCGGGCGCTGCTCCCAGACCGCCTCGGCGACCTGGCCCAGCAGCGGGACCGGGTCGGAGTCGCGGAACCAGCCCGGCGCGTCCAGGTGGAAGCGGTCCTGGATGCGCCGGGTGCGCTCGGCGAGCTGGGCGGGCAGCGCCGCCTGCACCTTGAGCAGGGCGGTGGTCAGCTCGGCGCCCAGGCCCAGCTCGCGGGCCGGGCCGGGCACGCCGGCCAGGAAGAGCGAGCCGGCCTCGGCGCCGGTGAGCCCGGTGAGCCGGGTGCGATAGCCGTCCATCAGCCGGAAGCCGCCGGCCGGGCCGCGTTCGGCGCGCACCGGGACGCCGGCCGCGCCGAGCGCCTCGACGTCCCGGTGGACGGTGCGCACCGAGACCTCCAGCTCGGCCGCGAGCTCGGTGGCGGTCATCAGGCCGCGGTTCTGGAGCAGCAGGAGCAGGGCGAGGAGCCGGTCGGCGCGCATGGGTCCATTGTCGGCGTCGTACCTGACAGAAGGTGTCAGGTACGACCTCGAAGCTGGTCCCAGGCCGCACGGGAGGTACCCCGGCGGGCGCAGGAGCGGTCGACCGGAGCATCCGTCGATCGCGCGATCGAGAGGCGACACCGTCATGTCCCCGCAGCAGCTCACCGGCCACTTCACCTTCGCCACCTGGCAGGAGGACAGCATCAGCCCGCAGGAGGCGAGCCCGCGGCTGGCCCGCGCCACCATCGTGAACGCCTTCACCGGCGGGATCGAGGCGAGCGCCACCGACTGTGCCTACAGCCTGGTCTACCTCACCGAGAAGACCGGCGTCTTCAACGGCCTGCAGGTGTTCAGCGGCAGCCTGGACGGGCGCACCGGCGGCTTCGTGCTGGAGGAGCGCGGCACCTTCGGCGCGGACGGCACGGTGCACTGCACGCTGGAGGTGGTCGAGAACTCCGGTACCGGCGAGCTGACCGGGCTGCGCGGCACCGGCGGGTTCGTCGCGGTGCACGGCGAGTCGACGGTGCCCTACACCTTCGAGTACCGGCTCGGTCAGGAGCCGCTCGCGGCTTCCTGAGCGTCCAGTCCGGTGGCGAGCGCGCCGAAGGCGCGGTCGGCGTCGGCGAGTGCCTCGGCCAGGGTGGCCGCCGCGGTGGCGCCGGCGGCCAGCCGGCGGTTGTTCTCCCGGCCCAGCTCGTGACGGATGGTCACCAGGTACAGGGCGGTCAGCCGGGCGTCGAGGTCGGTGGCCGCGGTGGGGCGCAGGGCCGTGGTGAGGTGCTCGACCTCGCGCTCGGTGTACCGGGCCATCCGGCTGACCAGGCTGGGCGTGCCGAAGAGCAGCTCCTGGAAGGCCAGCACCTCGGGGTGGTCGTTGAGCCCGGTGATCGGGTCGTACGCGCGCAGGGCCGTGCGGAAGTGCTCGTGCAGGGCCCGCAGCGGGCTCTGGCCGGCCGGGCGGGCGGTGACGATCCGGGCCGCCTCGTCCTCGTGGTCGGCGAACCGGTCCAGCAGCAGGTCCTCCTTGCTGGCGAAGTACCGGAAGAGCGTGGGCTTGGAGACCTGCGCGGCCGCGGCGACGTCGTTGACCGACACCGCGTCGAACCCGTGCTCCAGGAAGAGCCGCAGGGCGGTGTCGGCGAGCTGCCGACGGGTCTGCCGCTTCTTGCGGTCGCGCAGTCCTTGCTCCATGGGGACAGGGTAGCAGAAGTGGATTAACCCGGTTAATTTCGTTACTGGGTTGCATTTCACTCCCCGATCCGCTTCGCTGGGCGGACCACAGGACGATCCGGGAGTACGAGATGACCGATGTGTTGATCGTGGGAGCCGGCCCGACCGGCCTGACGCTGGCCTGCGACCTGGCCCGGCGCGGCGTTGCGGTGCGCGTCGTGGAGCGGGCCGCGGCGCACCACCGCGAGTCCCGGGGCAAGGGGCTGCTGCCGCGCAGCCTGGAGGTGCTGGCCGACCTCGCGGTGGCCGACCGGATCACCGCGGCCGGCGGGCCCGAACCCGTGCTGCGCAAGTACTTCGACGGTGCGCCGGTCGCCGACACGGACCCGGCGGCCGGCCGGGCGACCGAGCCCGGCGCGGTGTTCGCGCAGGGCCTGCTGATCGGCCAGTGGCAGGTGGAGGAGGTCCTGCGCGAGCGGCTGGCGGAGCTGGGCGGAGCGGTCGAGCTCGGCGCCGAGCTGGTCGGACTGGTCGAGGGCCCGCACGGTGTGGGCGCCGAACTCGCCGACGGGCGGCGGATCGAGGCGCGCTACCTGGTCGGCTGCGACGGCGGCCGCAGCACGGTGCGCGGGCTGCTCGCGCTGCCCTTCGAGGGGTACGGCGCCGCCGTGGAGTCGATGGTCTGCGGCGATGTGACCGCGCCGGGCCTCAGCCGTGACTTCTGGCACCAGTGGTACACCGCGGACGGCGGGGTGCTGCTCTGCCCGCTACCGGGCGGTGACCTCTTCCAGTTCCAGGCCTCGCCCGAACTCGACCACGAGGGGCGGCCGTTGCCGCCCTCGCTGGCCGGCTTCCAGCGGCTGCTGGACCGGCACGCGCGGGTCCCGGGCCTGGTCCTGGGCGACGGGGGCTGGATCTCCTCCTGGCGGGTCAACGTGCGGATGGTCGACCGGCTGCGGGTGGGCCGGGTGCTGCTGGCGGGGGACGCCGCGCACGTGCACCCCATCGCGGGCGGCCTCGGCATGAACACCGGGATCCAGGACGCCTTCAACCTGGGCTGGAAGCTGGCCCTGGTGATCGGCGGACAGGCTGGGCCCGCGCTGCTGGACAGCTACCAGGAGGAGCGGCTGCCGGTGGCCGCGGCCACCCTGGCGGTCACCAGCGAGCGCCTGGAACGCGCACTCGCGGCGGTCCGCCGGCCGGGCCAGGGCACCGAGGCGGGCTTGGGCCCGGCCACCGGGCGGGACTACCGCGGCAGTTCACTGGCGGTGGGGGAGGGCAACGCGGCGCTGCGGCCGGGCGACCGGGCGCCCGACGCACCGTGCGTCGAGGCGCGCGGGGGCTGGCCGACCCGACTCTTCGGGCACTTCACCGGGCCGCGCTTCACGCTGCTCGGCTTCGGGCCGGGCGCCGGGTCCGCGCTGCGCGAGGTCGGGGCGGCCCGTGGTGAGCTGGTGCGCACGGTGGCGGTCGGTGCGGCCGGCGCGGTCGGGGTCCGGGCCGTGGGCGGGGTGGACCGTGAGCTGCTGGACCCGGACGGTTCCGTGCGGCGCGGCTACGGCCTGGGAGCGGACGCGCTGGTGCTGGTGCGCCCGGACCACCACGTGGCCCTGATCGCGCCGGCCGCGGGCGGGGCCGGCCCGGTGCTGGACTACCTGGCGGGGCTGGGGCGTTGAGCGGCCCGGGGCCGGTCCGTCGGTGACGGGCCGGCCCCGGGCGTGTGCCGGTGGTGATCGGGCGTCAGCCGGTGTACTTCGCGAAGATCTTCGAGAAGTCGAAGGGCTGCTGCGCCACGTTGGTGCACTTGTAGAGCGCGCCGCCGGTGCAGGCGTTGGCGTCCCGGCTCAGCTCCCAGAACGCCAGCTCGCCGAGGTGGTGCTGCTGGGCGAAGGTGACCACCTGCTGGGCGGCGGCCTGGTCGAAGACGTTGTGGTCGTCGTTCTCGCCGATCATCGGGGTGAGGCCGACGGCGGCCCAGAGCTGGGCGTCGCTCTTGCCGGGGTAGAGCGCCTTGAGCTGGTCGTGGGTGCTCTGCGCGGCCTGTACGGCGGCGTCACCGTAGTTGGTGCCGGCCCGGCCGTAGTCCATGGCCATCACGTTGACCAGGTCGAGGTCGACCCCGGCGGTGATCGCCGAACGCACGATGGCCACGCCCTCCGCGGTCAGGCCCTCGGGCAGCACCGGCAGGGTGAGCGAGACCTTCAGGCCGGGGTGGGCCTTCTGCAGCCGGGCGAGGGCGGCCGACCGGCGGTCGTTGGCGGCCGTGTCGGAGACCGCCGCGCCCTCGATGTCGAAGTCCACGTAGGTCAGGCCGTAGGCGCTGACCACCGCGTCGTACTCGGCGAAGAGCGAGTCCACCGTGCCGCAGGCGGCGGCGAGTTCGGTACCGGAGGCGCCACCGAAGGAGACCTTGACGTCACCGCCGGCCGCCCGCACCGCGTCGATCTGGTCCTTGGCCCAGGCCGCCCGCGGGTCGTAGGCGTTGAACCAACTGGCCTTGCAGCCCACGCTGGTGACGAAGGCGAGGGTGAAGGAGCGGATGCCGCTGCCGGCCGCGTCGGCGGTCAGCGAGGGGGTCGGCCAGGCGCCCATGTCCACGTACGGCGCCACCGGCACGGCCACCTTCGGCGGGGTGGTGGTGGGCGGTGCGGTGGTGGGCGGGGTGCTGGTCGGGGGCGTGGTGGTGGGCGGTGCGGTGACCGGCGGGGTCGTGGCGGGCGGGGTGCTCGGCGGGGTCGGCGTGCCGCCGGGGCCGCTGAGCACCACGTCGTCCGCCAGGTAGGAGCCCTGGCCGTACCAGCCGTGCAGGTAGACGGTCACGCTGGTGGTGTTCGCGCCGGTGGTGAAGCCGCCGCTCAGCTGGGTCCAGGTGGAGCCGCCGGGCGTCCAGCGCGCCGGGTCGGTGACGCCCGCGCCGGTGGCACCCAGGTAGACGTAGTGGCCCTGCACCCAGGCGCTCAGCGTGTAGCTGGTGTTGGGCTGGACGGCGACGGTCTGCGTGCACTGGGCGGTGTCGCCGGCGCTCGCGGCGCCCTGCAGCGCGTGCGTGCCGCCGTGGACGGGGCTGGTGACCACGGACCCGGCGGAGCCGGTACAGGTCCACGGGCCGAGCCCGCTCTCGAAGCCGGGGTTCGCCAGCAGGTTGCCGTCCGCGGCGTCGGCTCCGGCGGCGAGTGCGGTGAGCGTGCCGGTCGCGAGCAGGGCGGCGCAGCCCAGCGAGAGGAGCTTGGCCCGGCGCGAGGAGGCCTGGCGGTGGAGCGCGCGTGGCATGGGGGTGCCTTTCGGGACGTGAGGAGCCACCGCCCGGCGCGAGTGTGGGGGCGCGCGGGGCGGGGGTGTGCGGTGGTCCGGAACGGGTGGCGCGAAGTGCTACGCCAAAAATGGACTAGACCAACTGGGCACGTCAAGGCACCGGTTGCGCGTTACGGGCGACTTAAGGTTCGCTGCCGCGGGACGGGCGGCCGTCCCGGCGCCCGTCCCTGCGCCCCGCCGGGTCTGCGTCCCGCCCGGCCCACCGCGGCCCGCCGTGGTCAGCCGCGGTCCGCCGCCTCGCGGATCCAGATCTGCTTGCGCCCGGTCTCCGCGGGGCTGGTGCGCTCGGCGTCCACCACCCGGTCGAGCCGGTAGCCGAGCTTGCGCGGGACGGCGGCGCTCGCCGCGTTCGCCTGGTCGCAGCGGATCTCGGTGCGGCTGATGCCGGGCAGCGCCAGGGCCGCCTCGGTCAGCGCGGCGGCGCCGTTGGTGGCCAGCGAGCGGCCGGTGTGCGCGACGTCCACCCAGTAGCCGATCTCGAAGGCGCCGGGGCCGATCCGCCCGTGCAGCCCGAACATGCCCAGCACGCTGCCGGGTTCGTCGGCGCGGCCGAGCACGAACATGAAGTCGGTGCCGTCCTCCCAGAGTTGCCAGCCCTGCCGGGTCATCTCGGTGCTGTGGGCGAGGGTGGGCACCGAGACCGCCCAGGCCATCCAGGGCCGCAGATGCTCGAGGTTGCGCGCCACGGCCTCGTTGACCGCCCGCGCGTCCTCGAGCGTGCGGCGGCGCAGCACGATCCCGTCCGGGAGGGTGAGCAGCTCGGGGGGCCGCCCGGTGGTCAGCGGCGGGGCGACGGGCTCCTGGGTGATGTCGTTCATGACAAGTATGATGACAGTCCGCCCGCACCGCTGACCAGGCAGTTTTGCCGTCCGGCCGGTGGTGACCGACCCAGTGGTGACCGGTTGGTGGTGACCGACCGTCGGGGTCGGCCGGCTCAGAGCCGGACCAGCACCTCGGTCAGCTCCTTGCGGCGCAGGTCGGGCACGCTCGCCCCGTCGGCCGGGTAGCCGACCGGGATCACGTACGCCGCCCGCTCCTCGGCCGGGCGCTCGCAGACCTCGTTGAGGAACTTCATCGGGCTGGGCGTGTGGGTCAGGGTGGCCAGGCCCGCCTGGTGCAGGGCGGCGAGCAGCAGGCCCACCGCGATCCCCACCGACTCCTTGGTGTAGTAGGGGCGCGGCGTGTGCGGGCCCTTGTGCACCTCGAAGACCACGATCACGGCCGGCGCGTCCTCCAGGAACGGCTTGTGCCAGTCGGTGCCGATCGGGGCGAGTGCCGCCAGCCACTCGGGGGAGGCGCGGTGGGCGTAGAACTCGCGCTCCTCGGCCTCGGCCGCCTCGCGCAGCCGGCGCTTGCGCTCCGGGTCGGTGATCACCACGAAGCGCCAGGGCTGCACGTGCGCGCCGCTGGGCGCGGTGGCGGCGGTGCGGATCGCCCAGTCGATCACCCCGTCGGGGACCGGGCGCCGGTCGTAGTCGCGGACGGTCCGGCGCCGGGCCATCACGTCGTGGAAGCTCCTGCAGCGGGCCTCGGCCTCCTGGGCGGGCACCGTCATCGGCTGCAGCGGGACGGTTGGGTGGTCCGTCGCGGCTGCTGTGCTGTCAACCATGGCCGACAGCACAGCACATGACGGGCCGTGGAGGGAAGAGGGTGGTTCAGACCAATGCCGGCCCGCGGCCGGGGGCACGGCGCGGGTGGCCCCGGCCGTGACCCCGCGCGCGTGCTCAGGCCTCGGTGACCCGGCCGCCCGCCACCGCGATCCGCCGGTTCACCGAGACCGCCTCCAGCATCCGCCGGTCGTGGGTGACCAGCAGCAGGGTCCCGGTGTACGAGGCGAGCGCGGACTCCAACTGCTCGATGGCGACCAGGTCCAGGTGGTTGGTGGGCTCGTCCAGCACCAGCAGGTTCACCCCGCGCGCCTGCAGCAGCGCCAGCGCCGCCCGGGTCCGCTCGCCGGGCGAGAGGGTGTCGGCCGGGCGCAGCACGTGCGCCGCCTTGAGCCCGAACTTGGCCAGCAGGGTGCGGACATCGGCCGGCGTGAGGTCGGGCACCGCGGCACCGAACGCCGACAGCAGCGCCTCGTCACCGAAGAAGAGCCCGCGGGCCTGGTCCACCTCGCCGATCACCACGCCCGAACCGAGCGCCGCCTGGCCCGAGTCGAGCGGCAGCCGGCCCAACAGGGCCGCCAGCAGGGTGGACTTGCCGGCGCCGTTGGCCCCGGTGATCGCCACCCGGTCCGCCCAGTCGATCTGCAGGTCCACCGGCCCGAAGGCGAACTCCCCACGCCGCACCTCGGCCTGGCGCAGCGTGGCGACCACGGAGCCCGAGCGCGGGGCGGTGGCGATCTCCATCTTGAGCTCCCACTCCTTGCGGGGCTCCTCGACCACCTCCAGGCGCTCGATCATGCGCTGGGTCTGCTTGGCCTTGGCGGCCTGCTTCTCCGAGGAGGAGGTCGCCGCCGCCTTGCGCATCTTGTCGCTGTCCGGGTTCTTCTTCAGGGCGTTGCGCACGCCCTTGTCCGCCCAGCCCTTCTGCATCCGGGAGCGGGCCTCCAGGCCGGCCCTGGTGTCGGCGTACTCCTCGTACTCCTCGCGGGCGTGCCGGCGGGAGCGGGCGCGCTCCTCCAGGTAGGAGTCGTAGCCGCCGCCGTAGAGGTTGACCTGCTGCTGGGCCAGGTCCAGCTCCAGCACCCGGGTCACCGTGCGGGCCAGGAACTCGCGGTCGTGGCTGATCAGCACGGTGGCGGCGCGCAGGCCCTTGACGAAGTCCTCCAGCCGGTCCAGGCCGTCCAGGTCCAGGTCGTTGGTGGGCTCGTCCAGCAGGAAGACGTCGTAGCGCGACAGCAGCAGCGAGGCCAGGCCCGCGCGGGCGGCCTGGCCGCCGGAGAGCGAGGTCATCGGCTGGTCGAGGCTCACCGTCAGGCCCAGCGAGCCGGCCACCTCCTCGGCGCGCTCGTCCAGGTCGGCGCCGCCCAGGTTGAGCCAGCGGTCCAGGCTGTCGGCGTAGGCGTCGTCGGCGCCGGGCCGGCCCTCGACCAGGCCCTCGGTGGCCTCGTCCAGCGCGCTCTGCGCGGCGCTCACCCCGGTGCGCCGGGCCAGGAAGTCGCGCACCGACTCGCCCGGGCGGCGCTCGGGCTCCTGCGGCAGGTGGCCGACGGTCGCGGTGGGCGGGCTGAGCGTGATCGAGCCGCCCTCCGGCTGGTCCAGGCCGGCCAGCAGCCGCAGCAGGGTCGACTTGCCGGCGCCGTTCACGCCGACCAGCCCGGTCACCTCACCCGGGGCGACGACCAGGTCCAGCCCGGCGAAGAGGGTGCGGTCGCCGTGGCCGGCGCTCAGGTCCTTGGTTACGAGAGTGGCACTCATGATGGGTCCGATCCTAAAGGTCCCGCTCCGCCGCCCCGAATAATGCGTTGCCGGGCCGGGCGGGGCCCTCGTACGGTGGATCCCGTTGGTTCACCCGAACAGGAGAAGGCCGTTGCTCTACTGAGGTCCTGAGACACCGCTCCCGCGCTGACCACTCGCGCGGATCTGGAGTGTGCTGTCCGACCTCGGTGTGGAGCCTTCCGTTCCGCCCCTCGTCGACCGCTGCCGTCGCGGTGTCTCCCGTGTTGCCCCCTTTCCACGAGCAACCCGCAGGAGGCCACCATGGCACCGACGTCCCCCGTCATCCTCTGCACCGACCTGACCTTCGAATGGCCCGACGGCAAGCCCGTCCTGGACCGCTTCCACCTCGCGGTGGGCCCCGGCCGCACCGGCCTGATCGGGCTCAACGGCGCCGGCAAGTCCACCCTGCTGCGGCTGTTGGCGGGCGACCTCACCCCGGTCGGCGGCAGCATCCGGATCGGCGGCGAGGTCGGCTACCTGCCGCAGGACCTCGCGCTCGACTGCGCCCTGCGGGTCGACGAGGCGCTCGGCATCCGCGCGCAGCGCGAGGCGCTGCACGCCATCGAGTCCGGGGACGTCGCCGAGCGGCACTTCGCCGTGCTCGGTGACGACTGGGACGTCGAGGAGCGCGCCCGCGCCACCCTCGACCGCCTGGGTCTGGCCCGGCTCGACCTGGACCGCGCCACCGGCGACCTCTCCGGCGGCGAGGCGGTGCTGCTGCGGCTGGCTGCGCTGCTGCTGGAACGCCCCGAGGTGCTGCTGCTGGACGAGCCGACCAACAACCTGGACCGGGCCGCCCGGGCCCGGCTGTACGAGGCCGTGGCGAGCTGGACCGGAGTGCTGGTGGTGGTCAGCCACGACCGCGAACTGCTCGAGCACGTCGACCAGATCGCCGACCTGCGGGACGGCGGCGTGACCTGGTACGGCGGCAACTACGCCGCCTACGAGCGGGCGCTGGCCGCCGAGCAGGAGACGGCCGAGCGGCTGGTGCGCGCGGCCGAGGCCGACGTCCAGCGCCAGAAACGGGACCTGATCGAGGCCAACGTCCGGCTGGAGCGCAGCGCGGTCTACGGCAAGAAGCGGTCCGTCACCCGCAACGACCCGAAGATCATCGCCGGTGCCCTCAAGCGCCGGGCCGAGGTGACCGCCGGGCGGGTGCGCGGCCTGCACACCGACCGGCTGGCCGAGGCGCGCGAGCGGCTGACCACGGCGGAGGAGGCGGTGCGCGACGACGCGGAGATCCGCATCGACCTGCCGCGCACCGAGGTCCCGGCCGGGCGCACGGTCCTGGTCCTCGACGACGTCCGCCCGCCGTTCGGGGCGAGCGTGCGGCTGGAGCTGCGCGGTCCCGAGCGGATCGCCCTGGTGGGTGCCAACGGCGCCGGCAAGTCCACCCTGCTGCGAACCATCGCCGGGCAGCTGCGGCCGCTGTCGGGCGGGATCGAGACGCCGGTGCCGATCGGCCACCTCCCGCAGCGGCTCGACCTGCTGGACGACGCGCTGAGCGTGGTGGAGAACGTCCGGGCGCTGGCTCCCACGGTCGGCGACAACACGGCGCGGGCCCGGCTGGCCCGGTTCCTCTTCCGCGGCGGGCGGGCCGACCAGCGGGCCGGCACGCTCTCCGGCGGTGAGCGGTTCCGCGCGACGCTGGCCGCGCTGCTGCTGGCCGACCCGCCACCGCAGCTGCTGCTGCTGGACGAACCGACCAACAACCTCGACCTGGCGAGCATGCGCCAGCTCACCGAGGCGCTGGAGTCCTACCGGGGCGCGCTGGTGGTGGTCAGCCACGACCTGCCGTTCCTGCGCGGCCTCGGGCTGACCCGCTGGCTGCACCTGGACGAGAACGGGCTGAGGGCGGTGGATCCGATGTAGGGCCGGGCGACCGGCCACGGTGGGGTGAGCTCTCACCCGGGCCTCCCGTCCCCTGTGCGGGAGGCCCGGGCGAGAGCCGGTTCGGGGTGTTCTCCCGGCGGTCCGGCCGGGGCGGGTGGGCTACTTGGCGATGCCCTCCCAGGTCGGGCTGTCGGCGATCGCCTGCAACTGCTCCAGGGTCAGGACGGGCTTGGTACGGGTCTTCGTCAGCATGGGCGAGGGTCCGTTGAAGGAGTGCACCAGCACCCGCAGGTGGTCCGGACGCAGCAGGTCGACCCCGTTGCGCACGATGCCCGGGTGGTTGGCCCAGTCCGACTCGCTGTAGGTCATCACCCGGCTGCCGTCCGGCAGCACGGTGGCGTCCTTGAACGAGTCGGTGATGTCGGCGCCGCTGCTGGTGCCCTCCTTGAAGATGCTCCAGTCCTGGACGGTGACCTCGAAGAGGCTCTTGCCGTGGCCGTCGTCCACCGTGAAGTGGGCGGTGCCGTCGGTGCCGCCCTGGTCGGCCTCGGTGAGGCCGTTGGGCAGCAGCGGCGCGGCGGTGGCGAGCAGGCTCTGGATCGACGCCTGGCGGAAGCCGAGCCCCATCGGGTTCCCCCCGGCCGGCAGGGCGGGAGGTGCCGGCACGGCCCTGGCCGCCGCCAGCCAGGCGGGATCGGTGGCGATCGCGGTCATCTGCTCGGGGCTGAGCGGGGGTTCGCTGCGGCTGAGCGTGTAGGTGGTCGGACCGGGCATGTTGTACTCGACGACGGTGACGGTCAGCCCGTCGGGCCGGAACAACTCCGCGGACCACTGCTGGTAGCCGTGGGCGTTGTCCGGGTTGAGGAAGCCCTGCCGCACCAGCAGGTAGGAGCCGTCGGGCTGCTGCCTGCGGGAGCACTTGGTGTAGGGCTGGTAGGTGGGGTCGGGGCAGTTCATCCAGTCCGCGTCGACGGCCAGGGGGAGCGGCTGGCGGCCGATGTCGACCGCGACGGAGCCCTCGCCCTCGCCGTCCGTGACGGTGAACTGCGCGTACGGGCCGCCGCCGTAGCCGGTGGCCGTCTCGGTGCCGCGGCTCATCGGATTGCTGGTCTGCCAACCTGCCAGGTGGCCGGTGAGCAGTGCGAGCAGGCTGTCGCCGGAGACCGGCGGGGCCGAGGAGGGGGCGGCGTCCGGGGTCGCGGAGGGGGAGGCCGCGGCGCCGGGGGAGGAGGCGGCGGGGCTGGGCGTGGGCAGGGCCGGGGTGGAGTCGTTGGCGGCCACCCGATCGCTCACGTGCTGCGGACCCCACCGGGCGGCCACCGTCGCCCCGCCGCCCAGGACCAGGGCGAACGCGGCCGCGCCGGCCAGGACGTTGCGCCGGCGGCGTCGACGTCCGCGCTGGGCCGCACCGGCGGCCAGGGCCGCGGCGCCCGCGGGAGGGGTCACGTCGGCCGTCTCCTGCAGGACGCGCGCGAAGTCGTCTTCGAAGGGCATGGGAGAGTGCTCCGCTTTCTCGAACTGCGTCGGTGGGGAGGTGATGAGGGGCGGCTGGGGCGGGGGAGCCCCGTCGTCCGCGGGGGCGTTCAGCACGACAGTCGCTCGGCGAAGCTCTCGCCGAGCAACACCCTCATCCGTGCCAGCGCGCGATGGCTGCGCGAGCGCACGGCCGTGGCGCTCAGATGCAGTGCGGTGGCGGTTTCCTCTACGCTGCGGTCCTCCCAGAACCGCAGGACCAGCACGGCACGGTCCTGCGGGGAGACCTGCTGCAGGGCCTGCAGCATCGTCACCCGCAGGGTGGGATCCGTGTCGGTGACGGCTATCTCGGGGAACTCGTGGGTGACCCGCTCGGTGTTGCTGCGCTTGCGGCGCATCGACAGGAAGGTGTTGACCAGGACCGTCTGGGCGTAGCCGGCCGGGTTCTCCAGTCGGGAGAGGCGGTGCCAGCGGACGTACATCCGACTCAGCGCCTCCTGCACCAGGTCCTCGGCGAGATGTGCGTCACCACCGGTCAGCAGGTAGGCGGTCTTGTAGAGGTGCCCTGCCCGTGCTGCGGAGAAGTCCAGGAAGTCCAGTGGGCCTGGTGACGCCGGGTCGGTCGTCGAGGAGTGGTCCATGCCTGCCTAACGCCGTGGGGCGCCGGCGATGTTGCACGGCCTCGGCGATTGTTTTCGGACGCTGTCCGGGGTCGGTACCTGTCCGGTACCCTGAGCGGCATGCCAGCTCTCAACATCGAGTACACGGAGACCGAACTGGCCGCGATCCGTGAGGCCGCGGCGGCGGACGGCAAGAGCGTGAAGGCCTACGTGCACGACCTCAGCGTGCGCGAGCAGCAGCGCCGGACGTTCGTCAACCACGCGGTGGCGTTCTGGAACGCGCACCTCGAGGAGTTCGACGCCGCCTTCCCGGAGGACACGCCCGCCGCGAAGCGCAGTGCGGCCTGATGATCCTGCACGTCGACATCCGCTGGCTCCTCGACGTCCAGGAGCAGGCCTCGCCCGAGGACCTCAGCGTGCGCGACTACTCGGCGCTGCAGGCCGCGGTGGCCCGCCACCGGGTCAACACCGCGCAGCTGGGGCACGACGCCGACCCCTCCTGGTGCGCCGCCGCGCTGATGCACACCATCGTGCTGCTGCGCCCGCTGCCGGTGCGCAACAACCTGTACGCCTGCATGGCGACCGCCGCCTACATGCACGCCGCCAAGGAGGGCATCGACCCGCCGTACGGCGCGCTGGTCGAGCTGGCCCGGGACGTGGCCGACGCGAAGGCGGACATCTTCGCGGCGGCCGACCGGATCCGCGACTGGCGGATCTGACCCGACGTCAGGCCTGCGTGCGGTGCGCTGCCGCGCTCGCGGTGGCGTGGGCCGCAGCGTTCGCGGGGGTGTCGTGGGCCGGGGTGTCCTGGGCCGGGGTGTCGTGCGCCGCGCCGAAGCGGGCCCGCACCGCGCTGCCGAGGCGGTCCAGGCCGATCACGGTGGCGCCCAGCACGACGAACTCCACGGTCAGCTGCGCGATCTGCAGCCAGACGTAGCCGTAGCCGTGACCGCTCGGGTCGAAGAAGAAGTACGGGTACTTGTTCGGGAAGCCGGGGAAGAGGGCGGCCCGGGCCATGGTGACCGCCGCGTAGCCGAGCGGGAAGGCCAGCCAGAGCGGCAGGTCGCGCCAGCGCGAGGCGTTGCGCGGCTTGAGGCAGAGCCAGTCCAGCACCACCATCACCGGCGTCACGTAGTGCAGGAAGAACGAGGACCAGTTCTGCAGCCGGTCCGCGCTCGGGCCCGAGACCAGGCCGGGGAGCGGGTTCGCGCCGTGGTTCAGCAGGATGTGCGCGACCAGTCCGGTGATCAGGATGTAGAGCGTGGCCGCCCCGCGCAGCCGGGGCGCCGGCGCCTGGACGGTGCCGCGCCGGACCATCCAGTAGACCGCGCCGGCGAAGTAGCCCAGCACGATGACGTTGCTCTCGACGGTGAAGTACACCAGCGAGCCGGTACCGGTGACCAGGCCGAGGCCGGCGAAGACCGCGATGGCCAGGCGCCACCAGAGTGCGGGGCGGGTCCAGACGTTCATGCGGTCACCAGGTTCGTCGTGCGGGTGGTCGCCGTACTCTACCCGCGAGTAGCCTGCGGGTGAGAGTCGAGCGGGCTCAGCCCGGCACCACGAACCCCGACTCGTATGCCCTGATCACGGCCTGTGTGCGGTCCCGCGCGCCGAGTTTCGCGAGGACCGAGCCGACGTGCGTCTTGATCGTCTCAGGGCTGACCGTCAGCTCGGTGGCGATCTCGCCGTTGCTGAGCCCGACCGCCATCAGCCGTAGCACCTGGCCCTCCCGGTCCGTCAGCCGGTGCACCGGGTCGGCCGCCGGGTCCCGGGTCGGCGGCCGGTGGGCGGCCAGCTCGCGGATCGCCGCGGGGAAGAGCAGTGACTCCCCGCGCGCCACCAGCCGCACCGCCTGCACCAGCTCCTCGGCCCGGGCCCGTTTGAGCAGGAACCCGGCCGCCCCCGCGCGCAGCGCCTGGTAGACGTAGTCGTCGTTCTCGAACGTGGTCACCACCAGGACCCGCGGCGGCTCGGGCAGCTCGGCGAGCAACTGCTCGGTGGCCCGGATCCCGTCGACCTGTGGCATCCGGACGTCCATCAGCACCACGTCGGGGCGCTGCGCGCGGACCAGCGGCAGCACCTCGGCGCCGTCCGCGGCCTCGCCGACCACGCTGAGGTCGGGCTCGGCGTCGAGCACCACCCGCAGGCCGATGCGCACCAACCGCTCGTCGTCGGCGATCACCACCCGGATCGGCGCGCCCGGCTGCCCGCTCATGCGGCACCTGCCCTGCGCGTCGGGGCGGCGGAGCGGGAGGTGATGGGTTGGGCGGTGGTGGGTTGGGCGGTGGTAGTCGGTGCGGTGATGGGCCGGGCGCAGGCGGACCGCGCGCCGGGGGTGAGCGGCAGCCAGGCGGCCAGGCGCCAGCCGTCGCCGTCCGCCGTCCGGCCGCTCTCGACACCGCCGTGCAGCGCGGTGGCCCGCTCGGCCAGCCCGCGCAGCCCGCGCCCGCCGCCGGGGCGGCTCGGGCGCCCGGCACCGATCGGGTTGGTCAGCTCCATCTCCAGTCGTCCTTCCCGTAGCTCCAGCCGTAGCACCGCCGGCACCGGGCCCGCGTGCCGCAGAACGTTGGTCAGCCCCTCCTGCACGATCCGGTACGCCTCGCGCGACAGCGGCGCCGGCAGGTCGGCCAGGCCCGCGCCGCGGTGCGTCCGGACCGGCAGCCCGGCCAGGCCCAGTTGGCGCAGCAGGGGATCCAGCTCGGCCAGCGTCGGCCCGTGACCATCGGGGTGGTGGCCCATCGGTTCGCCCTCCTCGCGCAGCACCCCGAGCACGGTGTCGAGTTCGGCGACCGCGGCGCGGGCCACCTCCTCGATCGCCCCGAGTGCCTCGGCCGCGAAGTCCGGGTTGCTGCGCAGCACCCGGGCGGCCGCCGCGGCCTGGACCGACACGGCGCTCAGCGCATGGCCGACCGAGTCGTGCAGTTCGCGCGCGATCCGGTTGCGCTGGGCCAGCACCAAGGCGCGCTCCTCGGCCGCGGCGAGCCGCTCGGCCGGCGTCGGGCCGAGCAGCAGCGGGGTGCAGCGGGCGAGCAACGCCCCGGCACCGGCGTTCGTGGCGAGCAGCAGGAGCAGCAGCGCCAGACCCGCGGCAGCGGGCACCAGCGCGTGCCACCCGTCGGCCCGCCGGACCCAGCCGAACCCGGGGGCCTGTGTCGTCGAGCGCGGCATCACGACGAGCACCACGATCGCGGGCGGGCTGGCGAGTGACATCCCGCTGACGACGCCGCCGAGCAGCAGGTGCAGGGCGAACCAGTGCGCGGTGCGCCGGCGGGAGGCCCAGGAGACGGCCGGCCCGGGAGCCGGCTCGCCGAGGGGGGCGGTGCCCAGCGCTCGGGCCGCCGGCGTGACCAGCGTTCGGCAGCCCGGCAGCAGGGCGACCACCCAGGCCATCGGCAGGGCGAGCGCGAGCGCCAGGAACTGCCGCTCCACCGCTGCCAGGCCGACCTGGTCGGACCCCGGCACCAGCAGACCGCTCACCACCAGCGCGAGCATCCAGAACGGCATGAGCAGCGCCCCGCCGAGTACCAGGTGCACCCAGCGCAGTCGTGCCCGGCGCCCCAGCAGGGCTCGTGTCACCTGTCGCATGCCGACGACTCTACGGAGCGGCACCTGACGTGTCGCCAGGCCGATGGACGATCTTCGACTCCCTCCCCCGGGGGAGTGCCGAATCGATCGAACGGTTGAGTTCCCCGCGGCACCCGCCCTGCCACGGGTCCGCCCCCGCTCAACCGCCCGCCGCCGCTCAACCGGCCGGCGCCCGTCAACCGGCCTGCGGCGTCCAGACGTACGGCGTGGTGGTGGTGACGGCCCGGAAGCCCAGCCGCCGCAGGATCGGCGCGCTGTCGTCGCTGGCGTCCACGTGCAGGTAGGCGTAGCCGCGCCGGTGCGCCAGCTGCGCCCGCCGGGCCACCAGCGCGCGGTAGAGGCCCCGCCCGCGCCACGACGCGAGGGTCGAGCCGCCCCACAGACCGGCGAAGTCGGTGTCCGGGCGCAGCATCAGCCAGGCGGCCGAGACCACCGTGCCGCCGGCCTCCGCGAGCAGGATCGCGATGCCGTCCGGGTCGGCGGCCAACTGCCCCTGCAGGAAGCCGGCGAGGAAGCCCATGTCCTGGCCCCAGACGGCGCTCTCCATGGCGGCGATCCGCTCCGCGTCGGACGGATCGGTGGTCCAGCGCAGTTCGACACCGGCGGGCAGCGCCGGCTCCTCGGTCATCGCGGCGGTCCGCCCGATCAGCACGCTCTCGCGCTCCTGCGGGACGAAACCGGCCGCCCGCAGCCGGTCGGTGAGGTCGGCGGGCTCGTCGTGCGCGCGGGTCTTCCACTCCACGGACTCACCGCGGGCTGCGAAGAAGTCCCGCTGGCGGGCGATCAGCGCGTCCAGTTCGGCGCCGCGCGGGCCCACGTCGCGCGGGGTGCTGATGAAGCCCTGGTGGCCGCCGGTCACCCGCAGCAGCCGCCCGTCGAACTCCTGGTGCACCCCCGGCCCCTTGGGGCCGCCGCGCAGCTGCTCGTCGTAGGCGGCCAGCAGGCGCGCGTCCTCGGGGGTGTCGTCGATCTCGATCTCGTTCACTCGCTCGACCCTAGGGAGCCCGTCAACGGGATTTCCGCCTCCCGCGGTTGCGCCACCCCGGCAGCCCGTCCGCCGTCCTCGCCGTTCCCGTCGCTCGCGCCTTCCTCGCCCGCCACCAGGTCGTCCACCAGCAGCGCGGCGCCGGCCACCGCCCCCGGCATCAGCAGCACGGTGGCGAAGGGCACCAGGAAGGCGATCACCAGCGGCGCTCCGAAGCCGATCGCCAGCATCCGGCGCCCGCCCAGCCGGCGTTCGGAGGGCACCCCGCGCAGCTCGAAGGCGACGGTGGTCAACTCCACGGTCAGGAAGTACCCCGAGACGCAGAAGCCCAGCGGCGGCGCGAGCACCTGCCCCACCACCGGGACGAGCCCCAGCACGAAGAGCCCGATCGCCCAGCCGGCCGCCCGCAGCCCCACCCGCAGACCGTCGAGCAGGGAGTCGAGCACGCCGATCTCCGGCGCACCCGGCGGCGGCGGGCTGACCTGCCGCACCAACCGCTCGTAGAACGGCTGCCCGATCACCAGCGTGAGCGCGGTGAAGCCGACCACCGACAGCAGCGCGGCACCACCGAGCACCAGCGCGTCCACCACGTCCCGGAAGAACCGCCGCAGGCCGGGCGCCCAGGTGTCGGCGAACGGCGTGGCCCAGGCGACCAGGTCGCCCAGCCAGTAGATCAGCACCCCCAGCAGCGTCCAGATCACCAGCAGCGCCAGCAGCGCCGGTACCATCCCGAACACCCACCACCGCGGATTGCGCGCCACCCACCGCTGCCCGCGCCACAGCGCAGCCCCACCCGCCACCAGATCTCCCATGCCCGACAGCCTAGGGCGAGCCGGGCCGACGGCTACGCGTGGGGCAACCCGCCTCCCCGCCAGGGCCTGAGGCCCACGGCGGCCACCACCAGCAGCGCGGCGGCCGCCCAGAGCGGCGCGCGCAGCCCGGCGGCCCCGGCCAGCAGACCACCGGTCAGCGCGCCGAGGCCGGCGGCCCCGCCCCCGAAGAGGCGGAAGGCGGCGACGACCCGCCCGAGTAGTCGATCAGGCGTCAGGGCCTGGCGGACCGAACTCGCCGCGACGCTGACCAGGGTGGATGCCGCTCCGACCAGGGCCAGGAACGCTCCGGCGGCGTAGACGCCGGGAACCGTGGCCACGCCGAGCCAGGCGACTCCCTGGAGGACCGCGGCCGCCGCCATCATCTGGCGGTAGCTGAGGTGCCGGGTCAGCGGAGCGATGCGCCATCCGGTGACGACACCCCCCAGTGCCGCCATCGCGAGGAGGAGCCCGTAGCTGGCCGTGGCCACCCGCAGGGTGTGGGTGGCATAGAGGACGAAGGTCGCCATGGCCAGGTTGTAGGCGAAGTTGTAGAGGGCGGAGCTGGCTGCCACGACCCGTAGTTCGGCGGTCGCCAGCAGATGCGTCAGACCGGCTCGGATCGCCGCCAGCAACGGTTGGCGGGTCCCGGGCGCGGGCAGTTTCGGCAGCCGGGAGATCAGACCCGCCGAGAGGAGGAACGAACCGGCGTCGCCGGCGAACGGGACGGCCGCCGACAGGGCGAACGCGGCCGACCCGATCGGTGGTCCGGCCAGTGAGCGGCCCACCGTGTCGATCGCCCAGTAACGGCCGTTGGTCCGGGTGAGCGCGTCCTTGTCCCGTCCGATCAGGGTCGGAATGACGGCCTGTGAGGAGGCGTCGAAGAAGCACTGGGCCATGCCGGTCACCAGGATGGCGGTGATCAGCACGAGCAGGTCCGCCCGGCCGAGGGCGACCAGGGCGGCGAGGCAGCCCAGCACGGCCACCCGCACCAGGTCGGCCACGACCATCACGGTGCGGCGCGGCCAGCGGTCCGCCAGGGCGCCGGCGATCAGGCCGGCCAGCAGCCAGGGCACCTGGAAGGCGGCGGCCACGGCGGCGACGGCCAGCGGGTCGCGGGTGAGCGAGGCGGCGAGCAGCGGCGCCGCCGCCATGAAGGCGCCGTCGCCGGTGACAGAGACGCCGGTTGCCGCCAGCAGGTGGACGACCCGGGGTGAGGTGCTGGTGACCGGGTCGTCCACCGCTGCCAGTGCTTCGCGCCCCTGGTCCGCGCTCAGGCCGCCGTCCCGTCGGAGGTGAGGCCCTGGTCGCGTACCCCGTCGAGGAAGACCGCCCAGGCGGCCGGTTCGAAGGCCAGGATCGGCCCGGTGCCGCGGTCCTTGGTGTCGCGGACTCCGACCACCGGGCCGCCGATCGCCACCTCCACGCAGTTGGTGTCCCCGCTGCCGATGCTCTTGCGCCATCGTGCGGCGGTGAACCGCTGATCGATCATGATTCCCCCCATAGCTCGACTGTTCGACCACTAAGTGGTTTGGGTGCCGAGCAACCAGTGAAGCCAAGGGGGGACACCTGCGCAAGGCTTCCGACGCCGGCCTTCGGGGTGGCGGGGGCGCTGAGGGTGTAGCTGATGAGGTGTCAACTCTGTTTTGATGCAGTCGAGTCGTAGCCGCGCGCGGGGGCGGTCGGCGGTGCCCGAGTGCTGCAGGCGGTGTCGCCCGGAAGTCTGACGCGCCGCCGAGGCGGGCTCACCCCTGCGAGGGGGTGTGCGCCGTGTCGGCCTGGGCATGCCAGCACTGTCGGTCGATGGAACAGCTGGAACAGGGGGAGGAACGCATGGATCCGGAGATCGCGGCGCTGGCGACCTCGGCGGGCGGCACGGTCGTCACGCTGATGGCCACCGAGGCCTGGCAGCGCACCCGGGACGGGCTGGTGGCACTCTGGCGACGGGCCGAGCCGGAGCGCGCCGAGGCGGTCGGCGGGGAACTCGACATCGCCCGCGACGACCTGGCCCGGGCACGGCAGGGCGGCGACCTCCGCTCGGAGCACGAGGTACTGGCGCAGTGGCAGGATCGGCTGCGGCACCTGCTCGCCGCGCAGCCGGCGATCGCCGAGGAGCTGCGCCTGCTGTTGGAGAGCGTGACCGCTGCGCCGGGCACCGCCGCCTCGCCCGTGGTCCGGCTGCGGGCCGAGGCCTCCGGTCACGGGCGCGTGTACCAGGCGGGCCGCGACCAGCACATCACCGAGAAGTGACCGGCGCCGGGTCGTGGCCGCCCGAGGCCGACCCCGTACTGCGGGGTGAGGCGCGTGGCCAGGGGCGGGTCTACCAGGCGACCCGTGACCAGCTGATCACCGAGCACCACCACCACTACCAGGAGGCCGGCGCCGCTGTGGCCGTGGCCTCACCGGACTCCGTCCGGGTGGCCCGGGTCGACCGGCCGCCGCGCGTGCTGCGCAACCGGGAGGAGCTGCGAGCCGGCCTGGTGGCGGCGCTGGCCGAGGGCGGCGCCGTGCACGTCGTGCACGGCATGGGCGGTACCGGGAAGACGTCCCTGGCCCACTGGCTCTTCGCCGAGGCGACACGACGCGGGCAGGTGGGCCTGTGGGTCACCGCCTCGGACCGGCTCTCCCTGCGGGCCGCGATGCTCGCGGTCGCCGCGGACCGCGGCGCGCAGGCCGGGGAGGTGCTGGCGGCCTTCGCCGGTCATCGGGCCGCGGCCGACCTGGTCTGGCAGTACCTGGACCGTTCGCCGCAGCGCTGGCTGTTGGTGATGGACAACGCGGACGACCCGGAGCTACTGGCGGAGGGCGGCTGGCTGCGCAGCAGCGCGGCCGGGACCGTCCTGGTCACCTCCCGGCGGGCGGTGGCGGCACTGTGGCGGACCGCTACGACCCATCCGCTGGGCGCGCTGCCGTTGGAGGACGCGGCCCAGGTGCTCTGCGACCTCGCACCCGAATCCGGCACGCTCGACCAGGCCAGGGCGGTGGCCCGCAGCCTTGGGTGCCTGCCGCTGGCACTCGACCTGGCCGGCTCCTACCTGGCCCACCAAATCCTGGAGTCTTGGACGATGGCCGACTACCACGATCACTTGCAGGACGACGCGACCGCGCTGATCGACCAGGGTGCGCAGCTCAGCCAGGGGCCGGCCGAGGATCGCCAGCTGGTCTCCCGGACCTGGCAGATCACGCTGGATTCGCTCAGCGCGCAGGGCTTGCCGGAGGCGACCACCCTGCTGCGGTTGCTGTCCTGCTGGAGCGCCGACCCGCTCCCGCTGTCGGTGCTGGCGAGCGGCGCCGCGGCCGCCGGGCTGGACCAGCTCAGCCCGCCGCTGCCCGCGGCGCAACTGGAGGCCGCGCTGCGCGCCCTGCTTGCCAACTCGCTGGTCTCGCTGCAGCCTTCCGACCCGGCTCGGCCGAGTGCCGGAGCCCGCCGTCTGCAGGTCCACGCGGTGGTGCTGGACAGCGTGCGGGCGGGGATCCCGCCGCAGGACCGCAGGTCCTACCACCGCGCCGCCACCGCACTGCTCGCCGCCGCCCTGCCGGCCCCCGAAGCCGGGCGGGCACCGGCCGGGGAGCTCCTGCTGCTGGCTCCGCACGTCGCCGCGCTGTTGCGGCGCGGCGCCCAGGAGGTCCCGCCGGAGAGCATCGAGCTGGCGATCCGCACCGCCGGATCGATCCACGAGGCCGGTGACTACCAGGCGGCCGCGGCGCTGGCCGAGACGGCGGGAAGGCTGGCACAGGAGATCGGCGGCGCCGACGCCCCGGCCGCACTGTCGGCCCGTCGGCAGCAGGGCGACTCGCTGCGCCGGCTCGGACGTCTGCAGGAGTCGGTGCAGTTGTTGCAGGACGTCCTGAGCCGGTGCGAGGCGGTCCTGGGAGGCGACGATCCGCAGACGTTGCAGAGCGCCCTGACGCTGAGCCTGCCGCTCTACCTGCTGGGGCAGCGGGAGAACGGGCTCGCGCTGTTGGAACGGGCGGTTGCGGGCCTGCGCCGGGTGCTGGGCGAGCAGAGTCCACAGGCACTCCAGGGTCGGGCGCTGAGCCTGGAACTGCTGGTGGACGTCGGCCGGGTGGCGGACTTCGTCCACCAGGGAGCCTCGACGGTGGCCGACTGCGAGGGCTTCCTCGGTGCCGGCCACCCGGTGACCGTCGTGGCCTACAGCAACTACGCGTACGGGCTGTTGCACGCCGGCGATCCGCCGGCCGCGCACGCGGCGGCCGAGCGCGCGGTGCAGGCGCGGATCGCCCTGCACGGTCCGGAGCATCCGCTGGTCTACTCGGCCAAGCTGGTGTTGAGCTGGGCGCTGATGCTGTGCGGCCGCCACGAGGAGGCGGTGCTGCTGATGCGGGAGGCCGCGGAAGGGCGTGAGCGCCTGTTGGGCACCGGCCATCCGCTGTCCGTGCGCGCCAGGATCCTGCTGGTGGAGCGCCTGGTGGCGGCCGGGCGCCCGGCCGAGGCCGAACGGCTGTTCCGGGAGAACCTCGCCGACGCCGAGCGCGTCAGTGGGGCCGACGACCCGGACCTGTGCCGGGTGCGGGCACTCTTCACGCGTTGAGGCCCCCGCGACCGCCGTCGCAGCCGGTTCCGTCGGCGAGCGGGTGCTTCTGCGGCGGCGGTCGGGTCGCCCTTGTTACTCGTCAGTCACCGGCATACCATCGCGAGTGTTACAGCTCCACTGTCACGCTCGCGAGGAGACGACTGCGATGACCGACCGGGCGGGTCAGCCGACCGGGCCGTTGGCCGGGGTGCGGGTGGTGGAGCTGGCGGGGATCGGGCCGGGGCCGTTCGCGGGGATGTTGTTGGGGGACCTGGGGGCCGATGTGGTGCGGGTGGACCGGCCGGCGGGGTCGCCGCTGGCGGGGGACCCGGAGTTCGAGCTGACCAACCGCAACAAGCGTTCGGTGCTGGTGGATCTGAAGGCGCCGGGTGGGGCGGGGGTGGTGCTGGACCTGGTGGAGCGCGCCGACCTGCTGATCGAGGGGTACCGGCCCGGGGTGGCCGAGCGGTTGGGGGTCGGTCCGGCGGCGTGCCTGGACCGTAACCCCGCGCTGGTCTACGGCCGGATGACCGGCTGGGGGCAGAGCGGCCCGCTGGCGGCCACCGCCGGACACGACATCGACTACCTCGCGCTGAGCGGATTGCTGGGCATGATCGGGCCGGCCGGCGGGCCGCCGGCGGTGCCGGCCAACCTGCTCGGCGACTACGCGGGCGGCTCGCTCTACCTGGTGGTCGGCCTGCTCGCCGCGCTGCAGCACGCCAGGGCGACCGGGACCGGGCAGGTGGTGGACGCCGCGATCGTCGACGGCGCCGCCCATCTGGGCACGCTCTTCTGGGGGCTGCTCGCCGAGAACCGCTGGCGCGACGCCCGTGGCGTCAACCTGCTGGACGGCGGCGCACCCTGTTACGGGACCTACCAGGCAAGGGACGGCGGGTACTTCGCGGTCGGTGCGCTGGAGCCGCAGTTCTACGCCGAGTTCGCCCGGCTGCTGGAGCTCGGCGAGGACGCGCCCGGGCAGTACGACACCGCCCGCTGGCCGGAGTTGCGGGCGCTGATCGCGACCAGGTTCGCCAGTCGGGACGGCGCCGAGTGGACGGCCGTCTTCGCCGGCACCGACGCCTGTGTCACTCCGGTGCTGACGCTGCGTCAGGCCGCCGCCGATGCGCACCTGCTGGCCCGTGGCACCTACCCCGCGCCGGGCGGGGTGACCCAGCCGGCGCCCGCCCCGCGCTTCTCGGCCACCCCCGGCGCGTTGCGCCGTCCGCCCGCCAGGCCGGGCGCCGACACCGCCGAGGTGGCCCGCGACTGGGGCGTGGCCGCGCTCGGCGAGGCGAGCGGCACCGGCACCGGCACCGCTGCTGGTATCGGCACCGGCGCCGGCACCCTGAACGTTGACCCGACGAACTCCGCAGAGAGGCACCAACGGTGAGTACCGAAGCGTACGTCTACGAGGCGATCCGCACCCCGCGCGGGCGCGGCAAGAACGGCTCCCTGCACGGCACCAAGCCGGTCGACCTGGTGGTCGGACTGATCCGCGAACTGCGCCACCGGCTGCCGGACCTGGACGTGTCCGCCATCGACGACATCGTGCTCGGCGTCGTCAGCCCGCTCGGCGACCAGGGCTCCGACATCGCGCGGATCGCCGCGATCGCCGCCGGGCTGCCGGACACCGTGGCCGGCGTGCAGGAGAACCGGTTCTGCGCCTCGGGCCTGGAGTCCGTCAACCTGGCCGCCGCCAAGGTCCGTTCGGGCTGGGAGGAGCTGGTGCTGGCGGGCGGCGTGGAGTCGATGTCGCGGGTCCCGATGGGCTCGGACGGCGGCGCCTGGGCGATGGACCCGATGACCAACTACGAGGCCTCGTTCATCCCGCAGGGCGTCGGCGCCGACCTGATCGCCACCATCGAGGGCTTCTCGCGCGCGGACGTCGACGCCTTCGCCGCCGAGTCCCAGGCCCGCGCGGCCAAGGCGCAGGTGGACGGCCTCTTCGACCGCTCGGTGGTGCCGGTGCGCGACCGCAACGGCTTGGTCGTCCTGGAGCGCGACGAGTACCTGCGCCCCTCCACCACGGTGGAGACCCTGGGTGGCCTCAAGCCCGCCTTCGCCGGCGTCGGCGAGGCGGGCGGCTTCGACGCGGTGGCGCTGCAGAAGTACCACTGGGTGGAGCGGATCGACCACGTCCACACCGCCGGCAACTCCTCGGGCATCGTGGACGGTGCCTCGCTGGTGGCGATCGGCTCGCGCGCGATCGGCGAGCGCTACGGGCTGCGCCCGCGGGCCCGGATCGTCTCCGCCGCGGTCTCCGGATCCGAGCCCACCATCATGCTCACCGGCCCGGCGCCGGCCACCCACAAGGCGCTGGCCAAGGCCGGGTTGACCGCGGCCGACATCGACCTGGTGGAGATCAACGAGGCGTTCTCCGCCGTCGTGCTCCGCTTCATGCGCGAACTCGGCTTCCCGCACGAGAAGGTGAACGTCAACGGCGGCGCCATCGCGCTGGGCCACCCGCTGGGCGCCACCGGCGCGATGATCCTGGGCACCCTGATCGACGAACTGGAGCGCCGCGAGCTGCGTTACGGCCTGGCCACCCTCTGCGTGGGCGGCGGGATGGGCGTGGCCACCATCGTCGAGCGCATCTGAGCCGGCCCTTCCTGACATCCCTGCGCCACCCCTCCCGGAGAGAAGCCCCATGACCGACAGCACCGTGATCCGCTGGGAGCAGGACCAGGACGGCATCGTCACCCTGGTTCTGGACGACCCCACCCAGTCCGTCAACACCATGAACGCCGCCTTCACCGAGGCCTTCGAGGCCACCGTCGCCCGGCTCGGGCAGACCGAGGGCCTGCGCGGGGTGGTCATCACCTCCGCCAAGAAGACCTTCTTCGCCGGCGGCGACCTGCGCCTGCTCTCGGCCGCCGGCCCCGACGACGCCGAGCGCGTCTTCGAGTCCTCGATGCGGATCAAGCGCTCGCTGCGCGCGCTGGAGACGCTGGGCCGCCCGGTGGTCGCCGCGATCAACGGCAGCGCCCTGGGCGGCGGCCTGGAACTGGCGTTGGCCTGCCACCACCGGGTCGCGCTGACCACGCCGGCCAGCCGGATCGGCCTACCCGAGGTGACGCTGGGCCTGCTGCCGGGCGGCGGTGGCGTGGTCCGCACGGTTCGGCTGCTCGGCCTGGCCGACGCCCTGCTCAAGGTGCTCCTGACGGGCCGTCAGTACCGTCCGGCGGCCGCGCTCGAAGCCGGCCTGGTGCACGAACTGGCCGAGACGCCCGAGGAGATGCTCGCCAAGGCGCACGCCTTCATCGCCGCCCACGAGAGCGCCGTGCAGCCCTGGGACGTCAAGGGCCACAGGATCCCCGGCGGCACCCCGGCCACCCCGGCGCTGGCCGCCCAACTCCCCGCCTACCCCGCCAACCTGCGCAAGCAGCTGGCCGGTGCGCCCTACCCGGCGCCGCGCAACGTGCTGGCGGCGGCGGTGGAGAGCAGCCAGGTGGACGTGGACACCGCGATGGCCATCGAGGCGCGCTACTTCACCGAGCTGGTCTGCGGGCAGACCGCCAAGAACATGATCCAGGCGCTCTTCTTCGACATGCAGGCGGTCAACTCCGGTGCCAGTCGGCCCGCCGGGATCCCCGAGCGGCCGGTGCGCCGGGTCGCGGTGCTCGGCGCGGGCATGATGGGCGCGGGCATCGCGTACGCGTGCGCCAAGGCCGGCCTGGAGGTCGTCCTCAAGGACGTCAGCACCGAGTCCGCCGAGCGGGGCAAGGCCTACTCGGCCGCCCTGCTGGACAAGGCGGTGGCGCGCGGACGCAGCACCGCCGAGCAGCGCGAGCAGCTGCTGGCCAGGATCACCACGACCGAGCAGGCCGCCGACCTGGCCGGCTGCGACGCGGTGATCGAGGCGGTCTTCGAGAACGTCGAGCTCAAGCAGAAGGTCTTCCAGGAGATCCAGGGCGTGGTCGACGCCGACGCGCTGCTCTGCACCAACACCTCCACCCTGCCGATCGGCGTGCTGGCGGAGGGAGTCGAGCGCGACGCGGACTTCATCGGCCTGCACTTCTTCTCGCCGGTCGACAAGATGCCGCTGGTGGAGATCATCAAGGGCGCCCGCACCGGCGACGAGACGGTGGCGCGCGCCTTCGACCTGGTGCGCCGGCTGGGCAAGACGCCGATCGTGGTCAACGACTCGCGCGGCTTCTTCACCTCCCGGGTGATCGGCCAGTTCATCAACGAGGGCGTGGCGATGGTGGCGGAGGGCGTCGAGCCGGCCACCGTCGAGCAGGCGGCCGCGCAGGCCGGTTACCCCGCCAAGGTGCTCTCGCTGCTGGACGAGCTGACCCTCACCCTGCCGCGCAAGATCCGCGGCGAGGCCCGGCGGGCGGTCGAGGAGGCCGGCGGGACCTGGCAGCCGCACCCCGCCGACGCGCTGATGGACCGGATGCTCGACGAGTTCGAGCGCCCCGGGCGCAGCGGCGGAGCCGGCTTCTACGAGTACGACGCGGACGGCCGCCGCACCCGCCTGTGGCCCGGCCTGCGCGAGCACTTCACCAAGCCCGAGCTGCGGCTGCCGTTCGAGGATCTCAAGGAGCGGATGCTCTTCGCGGAGGCGCTGGACTCGGTGCGCTGCCTGGAGGAGGGCGTGCTCACCTCGGTCGCGGACGCCAACGTCGGCTCGATCCTCGGCATCGGGTTCCCGGCCTGGACCGGCGGCGTGCTGCAGTACATCAACGGCTACGACGGTGGCGTGGCCGGATTCGCGGCGCGGGCCCGGGAGTTGGCCGCCACCTACGGCGAGCGCTTCACCCCGCCGGCGCTGCTGGAACGGACGGCGGAGCAGGGCGGCACGTTCAAGGACTGACGGGCGGTCTGGTGCGGGTGGCGGCGCGGTCCGGGGCTCCTCGGCCCCGGGGCCGCGCCGTCGCCGCGCGTCACGGCGGGGTGGGGCCAACGGCCGGCGGCGTCAGGCGTGTTCGTAGTCGATGGTGTTCCGCAGCCGGTAGAGGTAGGCCTTCTCGCGGGCGACCACCGGCGGCCGGGCGGAGACGCTCTCGAAGAGGCCGCCCGCGACGAGCACGACGACGCTGACGAGTCCGTAGAGGGTCGGCCAGCAGATCAGGAAGACGATCACGGCGAACGGGCCGACGGCGAAGAACGCCACGGCGCTGAGCAGCAGACTGGTGACGGTCACGGTGAACCGCTTGGCGGTCAGGCGCGGCGGGAGCATGGACCCCGGGTCCGTGATCAGGCTGCGCAGGCAGGCCAGGACCAGCGCCGCGGCGAGGAAGAGACAGGCGCCGAGCCAGTGCGTGTGGACGTTGACCGCGTCGACCTCCACGAAGCCGCCCAGGTGGCTGCTCGGGTGGGTGACGAAGCGGTGCGGGCCGAAGAGGTAGCCGGCGCTGGCGGCCAGGGCGATGAACGCGGTCCCGGCGAGCCGCACCTTCTGCAGGACCAGGGCGGCGAGCAGCAGGGTGACCAGGGCGGTGAAGAGCGCGACGGCCTCTCCGGCGATCGGCCAGGCGATCAGACCGGCCACGATCGTCGGGAGCCAGACGGCAAGGATGTGCAGGGGGGCGCGGGAGCCGAAGGACGAGGCGATGGTGCCGGCGCCGGCACCCGTGCCCGTGCCGTAGAGGACGGTCTCCCAGCGGGTGGCGGTGGGGACCTTGAACTCGCCGTTCGCGAGCCCGTAGTCGACCCTGGTGTGCCAGGCGGCCCAGAAGGCCGCGGTGAACTCGGATCTTCGCCTGTCGGACAGGCCGGCTCGCCTCTCGGTGTGCTCGGTCGGGGGCCGGCCGACGATGGTCGTGGTGATCAGGACCTCGTGGCCCTGCTGCCTTTCGAGCATCTGCTGGGCCGTGATGTCGGCCTTGCGTTCGAGGTACCAGCGGGCGGAGCCGTGGGGGTGGTCGGAGGGTGCCATGGCCGTCTCCTGGGAGTTCAGCAGGCGAGTGGTGCGGAGGAGGGCGAGCGGTCGCGGGGCGGGGCCGGGTTCCCGGCGCTCGGTGAACGAGCTGCGGCGGACGTCTGCGCAGGAGGCGAAGCGCTGTTCCGTAGGGAGAGTTGACGCGTCATCAGAATAGGGGGTGGCGACCGGCCCGCGAAGGGCTTCGGCGCACGCAGACGGCCCGCCATAGCCGGCGGGCCGTCTGCGGTGGATGGCTGGGGGCGTCGGCGCGCCCCGGTGTCACACCAGGACGTCGCGCGGGATGCAGTGGCCGATGATGGTGCCGGAGGGCAGGATGTGCTCGTCGCAGACCTCGCCGCCGTGGTCGACGACGACACCCGCGCTCGCCGCATAGACCCGGAAGGTGACCGGGATCTCGATCGGCTTGGTCGGATCGGTGTGCTGCGCCGCCACCTTCAGGATGTTCCGCAACAGCGTCATGCCGAAGTGCTCGGGCGTGCTGAGTCCGGTCAGGTCGGTGAGGATCCGCTGGTTCTGCTGCGCGTTCGTCGTCACGACGGTCCACCCTTCATGTGGTGTACAAACCAACTGGCGGTACCTGTCTATCCGCCGGACCCCCGCCCCCGCCGGAGGCTCGGCGACATACCCCCGATCGGCCCAGTACGGCGGCCGCGCGGCGAGGGCGGCCCGCTCTCGAAGGGCCCTGCGGGACGACGGTTGAAGGCGTGCCGTGCCGTGCTGCACCGTCCTACTCGCCGGTGCTCCCGTCGAGGCGCTCGCGGAGCAGGTCGGCGTGGCCGTTGTGGCGCGCGTACTCCTCGATCATGTGGGTGAGCACGTAGCGGAGCGAGAAGACCTCGTCCTGCCACGGCACGGTGGTGTCCAGCGAGGCGGCGGCGTCCACGGTGGCCCGCGACCGGGCGCACTCCTCCTCCCAGATCCTGAACGCCTCGTCGGGATCGGCGGAGTCCACGTCGAACGCGGGCGAGCGGTCGGGCGTCAGCCGGGGCCAGTGGGGCTGGGTGCCCTCGCCGCTCACCACGTTCCGGAACCAGCTCCGCTCGACCTCGGCCATGTGCCGGACCAGCCCGAGCAGCGACAGCGCCGACGGCGGGACGGCGCGCTCCCTGAGCTGTTCGACGCTCAGCCCCGAGCACTTCCAGGCCAGCGTCTCGCGCTGGTACTGGAGGAAGCCGGTCAGCGACGCCCGGTCCCCGGCGACCTGGGAGGGCAGGTTCCTCTGGTGATCATCCATCGTTCCATGATGGCAGTCGTGGGCCGGATCCCACGATCGATTTCGGCCGGCCCGCCGGCCCGCTGACCTGCTGGCCCGCTGACCTGCTCGCCCGCGCGGCTGCGGAGCCGGCTGGGTCGGGCCGGGCCAGGCTGAGCCAGGCTGAGCAGGGGCCAGGCTGGGCCGGGGGTGTCCGAGGTGCTCGCTACATTGGCCGCCATGACTGAGATCAAGACGCCAACCGGCCCGATCAGGCCGCAGCAGTTCCACGAGGCGGCCGGCACCGAGGACTGGCGCGTCCTCGGTGAGGGCGCGTGCGCGTACTTCCGGACCGGGTCGTTCGCGGCCGGTGCGCGGTTCGTGCGGGCGATCGACGAGGAGGTCCGGTTCGAGGGCCACCACCCCGACATCGACCTGCGGCCCGAGGGCGTGACCGTCCGGTTGATCACGCTCACGGAGACCTACTACGGCCTGACCGAGCAGCACCTCGACCTGGCCCGGCAGATCTCCGCGGTGGCCCGCCGGGCGGGCATCGAGGCCGACCCGGCCGCCGTGCACGCCGTCCAGGTGACCGTCGACGCGCTGGAGTCGGCCACCGTGACGCCGTTCTGGCGCGCGCTGCTCGGGTACCGGGAGCGGGCCGGCAGCGCGGAGGACCTGGTCGACCCGCGCCGGCGCGCGGCGGCCTTCTACTTCCAGCCGATGGACGCGCCGCGCCCGCAGCGCAACCGGATGCACGTCGACGTCTGGGTCCCCTACGACCTGGCCGAGGCGCGGATCGCGGCGGCGCTCGCGGCGGGCGGTCGACTGGTGAGCGACGAGAGCGCGCCGTCGCACTGGGTCCTGGCCGACCCGGAGGGCAACGAGGCGTGCGTCGGTACCTGCGGGTGGACCGGTCCGCGGCCCCCTGCGGCGGCAGCCGTCGCGGGCTGACACCCGCGGTGGTGGTGGCGCGCCGCCGGTTCGGGCCCGCGAACCGGTGGCGCGCCGCTGTCCTATGCTCGGGACCATGACCGTTCAGCGGATGGACAACGTCGCCATCGTCGTCGAGGACCTGGACGCCGCCGTCGCGTTCTTCGCCGCCCTGGGCCTGGAGCTGGAGGGCCGGGCGCAGGTCGAAGGCCCCTGGGTGGACCGCATCGTGGGACTCGACGGTGTCCGCAGCGAGATCGCGATGATGCGGACGCCGGACGGCCACAGCAAGGTGGAGCTGACGAAGTACCACGCCCCCGCGGCGCTCGCCGCCGGGCCGCAGAACCCGCCGCCCAACACGCTGGGCCTGCACCGCGTCATGTTCGCCGTCGACGACATCGACGGCACCGTCGCCCGCCTGCGCACCCACGGCGCCGAACTCCTTGGCGAGGTCACGCAGTTCGAGAGCATCTTCCGGCTCTGCTACCTGCGCGGCCCGGCGGGGGTCATCGTCGCCCTGGCCGAACGGACCGCCTGACGACACGACTCCGAGCGCCCACCACCCGGAGCTACGCGGCCTCCAGCACGAAGAAGAGGAAGCAGAGGAAGCGCGGCGCGGCCGCGACGGCCTCGGGGAACAGCTCGCGGACGGCCGGATCGGGCTCCGGCTCGCTGATGACCGTGATCCGGAAGCCCGCCGCCGTGAAGGCCTCGACCATCGCGTGCAACGGCCTGTGCCAGAAGCTCATCAGGGCGCTTTGGCCGCCCATCGTCCACTCCGCGGTCCAGTTGGTGGTGCCGAAGTAGTTGTAGTCGGCCTCGCGACCGGCCTCGCGGTGCATGAGGTTGACGGCGAAGGGATGGTCGACGGACGCGATCAGCCGACCGCCGGGCTTGAGGACGCGGCGCAGCTCGGCCAGCGCCGGCCCCCAGTCCTCCAGGTAGTGCAGGACCAGGCCCGCGGTGACGTCGTCGAACGCGTCGTCGGGGTAGGGAAGCGGGCCGCCCAGGTCGGCCACCCGCAGGTCCGCCCCGTCACCGAGCCGCCGCCGGGCCAGCTCCAGCATGCCGGCACTCGCGTCGAAGCCGCTCACGACGGCGCCACGCTCGCGCAGCGCCGCGAACAGGGGTCCCGAGCCGCAGCCGGCGTCGAGGATCCGACGGCCGGCCACGTCTCCGGCGAGGGCCAGCATCGCGGGCCGCTGGTAGTGGCCGTTGACGAGGTTGTGCTCGTTCTCGGCCGTGTACGCCTCGGCGAAGCCGTCGTAGTCGTTGACCTTCGGCGGATCCGGAGTCACGGCGGACGGCGGGGTGAGCCCGGTGGTGGTCGCGCGCCCTTGCTGCTCGTCAGAAGTCATGGTGCGAGAGACGTGTGCCGCTTCGGGTTGGTTCCTGGACGACCCTCTTCCGTCGCCTCTTGCCTCTCGGCGTGACGCAGGCGCCTTCGAGGCCCTGCCGGAGGGCTCCACGGCGGAGGCCGTGAGGCGTGGTCCGCACTGTCGGGCCTGCCTCGTAGGCTCGGCCCATGAACGATCGGACGTGGGTCGGTGTGAGGGAGCGCGTGCACTCGCTGGGGTCCAGCGCGGCGGGTGCGAGTGTCTTCGGCTTCCTGGGCCATCGGTTCTCCTTGGATGAGCCGTTGACGTCGGCTGAGATGGCCGGGCTCGAACGCCAGATAGGTGTCACGCTGCCCGAGGAGTACCGGGACTTCCTCCTCCAGGTGGGAGCCGGCGGCGCCGGTCCGGCGTACGGCGTCTTCCCGGTACGTCGCCTGCAGGGCCGCTGGCGGTGGGAGGGGGACGGTGCCGAACTCGCCGACCTGTCCAGGCTGGCCGATCCGTTCCCCCGGCAGGGCCCTGACCCGGAGCTGGTCAGAGCCCTGTGGGAACAGCATCCGCAGGAGGAGGACTTCGAGGAGATCGAGGACTTCGACGACGCCGTGGAAGCATGGGAGGAGCGATGGGAGCCGGTGATGTTCTCCCCGGACCGCACGGTCGGCGCCATCGTGATCTCGCATCTCGGCTGTGCCGCCCGCCAGTGGCTGATCGTCAGCGGCCTTGAAGCGGGCCGGATCTGGTCCGACGACAGGGCGGACGACCGGGACCTCGTTCCGCTGACCGACGAGCACGGTGCGCCGATGACCTTCGCTCGCTGGTACCTGAACTGGCTCGAGCAGAGCGAGCAGCGGATCGCCCCTTCGTAGTCGCCCGCCGCCGGCCCGCTCACCTCGGCAGAAGGGCCCGAACCCGGCGTCACCGCACGCGCCGGCGTGCCGCGAGTTCGCGGCCGAGCTGATGGAAGCTCATGGCGAACATCAACACGCCCAGCGGGACGTGCAGGCTCAGGGTGTGCGTCACGCCGAGCACCACCTGCACCGAGGCAAGGACCAGGAACGTGGCGCCGTGGACGATCGGCTTGGGCGAGCCGCCACCCGGGCGCCAGGCCACGACGGCGGCCAGGACGTAGAGCATGGCCGCGCCGTACATCACCCGAGCCCCGACAGCGTGCAGGACGCTGAGGTGGTGCGAGAGCAGCAGGCCGGCGGTGGCCGCCTGGAGGAACAGCGTCAGCGTCTGCGCAGCGACCGCGGTGCGGACGAACGCCGGGTAGAAGGTACTGCGCGACTGGGGGACGCTCTGCGTGGCCATGGTGCTTCCTCTGCTTGTCCGGCGGCTGTCGCAGAGGGGACGACGCAGCCGCCGAGAATGTGAGGCGGTGCGATCCGTTGTCCCGGTCACACCGATGAACGATCATGGTGGGCATCGGGTTCGAGTGAGGGGGCACGGTGACCGACGCCGTCACACAGGAGCGCCCTTGGCTGACGAACGTCGCCTACCGGCTGCTGGGTTCGCTGGCCGAGGCCGAGGACGCCGTGCAGGAGGCGCTCGCCCGCTGGTACGCGTTGACGCCGGAACGGCGCGCTGCCATCACCTCGGCCCGGGCCTGGCTGACCACGGTGACCAGCCGCATCTGCCTGGACGTGTTGGGCTCCGCCCGCGCACGACGCGAGAGGTACGTGGGCGCGTGGATCCCGGAGCCGCTCCCCGACGTCTCACGGGTGCCGGGCCGCCGTGCCGGATCCACCGACCCCGCGGACCTGATCGTCCTGGACGAGTCGGTGGACATGGCCTTCCTGGTCGTACTGGAGGCGTTGACCCCGGCCGAGCGTGTGGCCTTCGTGCTGCACGACGTCTTTCAGTACTCGTTCAACGAGGTGGCCGCGATCGTGGAGCGCTCGCCGGCCGCCTGCCGGCAGCTGGCCTCCTCGGGACGCCGCCGGGTCCGCGCCGTGCGGTCCGCGCCCGTGCCCAACGCTGAACAAGCGCGGATCATCCGGGAGTTCAAGCTCGCCTGGGAGCAGCAGGACATTCCCGCCCTGGTCGGCCTGCTGGATCCGGGCGCGGTGATGATCGCGGACGGCGGCGGCCTGGTCGGCGCGACACTGCGACCGGTGGAGGGAGCCGCGCAGATCGCCCGCTACATCGCGGACATCAGCGTCCGCGCGCCTGGTATGGAGCTGCGGGTGCGCTCGGTCAACGGCCGGGCGGGCCTGGTGGCGCTGCGTGGGGAGCTGACCGTGAACGTGGCGGCGTTCGAGGTTGCCGACGGCCGGATCACCCGCATCTGGGGCGTGCGCAACCCGGAGAAGCTGCGGGCGTGGAACGAGTGGCTCGGGGCGGAGCAGGGGGAGTGACTTCCGCGGGGGCCGCCCCCGCACCTCGCCGGCGGGCAGCACGACCTACGACTCGTTGTCGTCATCGCCGGGCCGTCGTCGCACGCGTACGGCGTACTGGTCCTGGTATCGGTCCCACGTCAGCCGGGCAGGGGGTCGCAGGGCTTCCTGGGGCCGGGGAAGGTGTCGGAGGGGTGCCGGGGGGAGGGGATGCCGGTACCGAAGAAGCCGGGAGGAGTGAGGTCGGCCAAGGCGGAAGCACCCCTTGCGGTCGGTACGGCGGTGCCAGCGGCACAGGACTGCTCCAACCCTGACGGACCGGTGAGGGTGGGGTCAATGCCCTGATCCGGTGCGGCGGTTGTGCGCGCGGCGAGCGGGGCGCGGGTGGAGCGGTGTGCGCCCCTCAGGGGCGGGGCAGCCGGACGCCGGCGACGACGGCTTTGCCTCGCGTGCGGCGGGGGACGACGGCCCAGACGTCGCAGAGGGCGTCGACGAGCAGCAGCCCGCGTCCGCCACACGCCTGCGGGTCGGGCGCGGGGGCGGTGGGGGTGGGGACGGGCTGACGGGGGCTGGGGTCGCAGACGGCGAGCCAGTGGTGGTGGTCGGCGGTCCAGAACAGGAGCTCGACCACCTCGTCCCGGTCGGTGCGGGCGCCGTGGCGGATCGCATTGGTGACCAGTTCCGAGGCGAGCAGCCGCAGTTCGTACGAGAGTTGCGGCCGGCAGGCCCGCGGCAGCACCTCGGCCAGCGCCCGCCGGGCCCGCGGGACGGAGGCGAGCTCGGCGGGGAAGCGCCAGTAGTGGGGGATGGCTGGGATGGCGGGCGAGGTGGGGGAGGTGGTCGGGATTCCGGGCATGGCTGACTCCTCGCGGAAGGGGTGATGGTGTGGGGCGAGATGAGCGCAGGCTCGTGCGGCGCACTTCGGAGATTGCCCTCCGTAGCGCCTTCGCTACTCAAGGTAGGGCATTGGGGGCACATGTGCCACCTACTCCGAGAGGGCGATGGACCGGAGATCCTGGCGCGAGGCAGACTGGTCTGCATGCACGGAGAGGGAACAGATGCCGCCGAGGAGTAATCCGACAGCCCGTCAGCAGCGGCTCGGAGCCGAGCTTCGCAAGCTCCGGGAGGCATCGGGCCTGTCCACGGAGCAGGCTGCCGCGGTGTTGGCGACGAATCGGACGGTGATCACGAGTACCGAGGCCGGTCGGCACGGGATCAGCCCTGAGCGGGTGCGCCGGCTGGCGTGCAACTACGACTGTGCCGACTCCGCGTTGGTCGAGTCGCTGGCGCGGATGGCGGCCGAGCGGACCAAGGGCTGGTGGGAGGAGTACCGGGGGATCCTGCCGCCGACCTTCCTGGACATCGCGGAGTTGGAGTGGTTCGCCGGGGGGCTCCGGATGAGCACCATGACCCACGTTCCGGGTCCGTTCCAGACCGAGGCGTACGCGCGGGCGCTGTTCGCGGCCGCGATCCCCGCTCTGCCGGCGGACGAGTTCGATGCGCGGGTCATGCATCGGCTCCAGCGGCGACGGGTGCTCGATCGGCCCGATGCGCCCGGGTACGTGGCGATAGTGCATGAGGCCGCGCTTCGGATCGAGGTGGGCGGGCGCACGGCGCTGCGCGAACAACTGCAGCACGTCCTGGAGATGGCGGACCGGGAGAACGTGACGGTGCAGGCCGTGCCGTTCTCGGCCGGGGCCTTTCCGGGGTCGGGGCAGTCCATCCTCTACGCCGAGGGAGAGGTGCCGAGCCTGGACGTGGTGCAGCTGGACCGAACGACCAGCGCCGAGTTCCTGCACCAGGAGGCACAACTTCGGAAGTTCGCACTCCAGTTGGATCAGATGCAGCGAGTCGCCCTGTCGCCGGAGCGAACCCGCGACCTGATCCGTTCCATCACTCGTCAGCTATAGGAGAGGCTCGATGCCGGACATCACATGGGAAGACCCGTTCTGCCAGGATTCGGGCAACTGTTTCCGGCTCGGCACTGATGCCGACGGGAACGGGTACATCGCGGTCAAGGGTGAGGAGGACCGGCCGCTCGTCGACTCGCTCGGTGCCCTGCGCGCGCTGATTGTTGATATCAAGGCGGGCAAGGCGGATCACCTGCTCTGACTGACAGCCTCGGCACCCCGAGGCTGTTGGTTCCGTGCTTTTGGGATGAGGAGGGCCGGTTCGCCGAAATCGGAGACAGCTTGACTCGCCATTAGGGAAGCTCCATGCCAGCCATCACCTGGGAAGAACCGTACTGCGGCGAAGGGAACTCGTGCTTCCGGCTCGGCACTGATGCCGACGGGAACGGGTACATCGCGGTCAAGGGTGAGGAGGACCGGCCACTCGTCGACTCGCTCGGTGCCCTGCGCGCGCTGATTGTCGATATCAAGGCCGGCAAGGCGGATCACCTGCTCTGACGGACAGGCCTCGGCGGCCCGGGGTTCGGGCTGCCGAGGCCGCTCCCGGATGTCAGCCGGTGATGGTGTAGCTCTGGCCGTAGACCTTCCAGGTCAGCGGGGTGGTGAGGTCGAGGTTGCCGGTGTCGAGGAAGAGCTGCTGGGCGGTGTCGACGCGGCTGGTGTCGCTGTGGGCCGGTTCCTTCCTCATCTCGGCGCGGCGGGCCAGCAGGAAGGCGTTGAGGTACTCGGTCTCGCTGCCGCCCTGGGTGGGCGGCTGGGCCTGGGCGAGGGCCTCGTTCCTGATCGCGACCAGGCCGTCGGGGCCGTGCATCACGGCCGCGTCGTAGTAGGCGAACTGGCCGAGCGTGCCCAGGCCGTCCTGCTTGGCCTGCCGGATGGCCGGGTCGAAGTAGACCCGGTCGCGCTCGGCGTCCTGGGCGCGCTGGAAGGCCGGGTCGTCGGCGGCGGTGGCCCAGTCCGTGGTGAAGCCGGGGTCCAGGCCCTCGTGCGACTCGGTGCCGTTCACCTGGCGCAGGGCGGGCAGGTACTTGGCGAGCACGTTGTCGGGCTCGGTGTCGGTGTAGGCCTGCACGAGGTCGAGCAGGTCACCGGTGCCCGTGCAGAAGCCGATGATGCCGGCGGTGTAGCCGCGCCGGTCGTTGATGTCCTCGATGTAGCGGTACTGGGCGCGCCAGTCCAGCGAGGAGTTCTCCGCGCTGGAGACGAGCTGCATCGCGATCTCCTTCTTCTGCGGGTCGTCCAGTCCGGTGGAGGCGGCGGCCCGGGTGGAGGCGGCGGCGGACGCGGCGACGCTCGGGGGCAGGGCCGAGGCCGAGGTGGCGACCGCGCCGCAGGCGGGGAGGGTGGCCAGCAGGGCCGCCAGCAGCAGCGTGGCGGTCCGGCGGGGGTGGTGGGGGTGGACAGCGTGGGATCGACGGCTCATACCGGTGTTCCTTTGCACTACGGCCGTTGGGGTGGCCGAGGGGGCAGACGGGACGGGCATGCGCGGGACGTGGCGGTCGTCGCTGTGTGCATGGATCCGGGGTACCCGGTGGCGGCTCGGGTGACTCCCGGCAACTGTTAGGAAAGATTCCTTACAGTGGAGAGGAAGCTACTGTCCTGACGGGACGGGCGTCAAGAGCCCTCGGTCAGCTGCTCGGCCAGCGAGCGGTGGAAGGCCGTGACCAGGGCCTGGGTGAGCAGTGGCTCGATCCCGCCGGTGGCCTCGCGCATCCGATCGACCTCGGCCTGGCTGGGAGCGCTCTCGCGGAACGGCCTCCAGACCGTTTCGCGAAAGAGCCGGTGCAGTTCGCGGGCCGCCGCCTGGCTGTGCAGGCGCACCACGGCCCGTGCGGTGACGATGGTCTCCAACGGGATCGGCAGGTCCAACACCCGGGCGCCCAGCGGGAGCAGGCCCGGGTCGACGCTGAACACGTCCTGACGGTCGGTGGGTTGGAGTGCGCCCATGGCCACCAGCTGGTCCAGGTCGGCCGGGGAGAGCGCGCGCCCGGTGCGGCGCGACAGCTGCTCCACGGTGGCCTCCTCGGCCGTCTCCGGCGCCCAGACGGCGATCAGCGCGCGGTGGATGGCCAGGTCCAGGGCGCTGATGTCGGGCGGGAGTTGGTCCAGGTAGCGCTCGATGGCGGCCAGCGTGAGGCCCAACCGCTGGAGTTCCTCGATCAGTTCCAGCCGGTCCAGGTGCTCGGCACCGTAACGGCCCACCCGGCGCGGGCCGAGCTCGGGCGGCGGCAGCAGCCCGCGGCCGCTGTAGAAGCGCAACGTGCGCACGGTGACCCCGGCCCGGGCGGCGAGCTCGTCGACGGTCAGGCTCAGCGCCGGTACGGCGGGCGGCGGGGTCGCGGGCATCAACGCTCCTGGTGGGACAGTCCTGGTGTGACAGTAGCAGTGCGGGATCCAACGGTCCCGGGTCACTGGTCAGGTCCGAGGGCCTAGGGTGGGCGACGGTTTTCGCGGGGAGCGGAGGGGAGCCGGATGGGCACGGACTGGACGGCGGCCGGCGCGGCGGTCGACCGGCTGAAGGACGCGGGCCGCTGGGACCCGCCGGCCGGGACCGCGATGGAGATCCTGGGGCTCAGCGGCCTCGAACTGCCGCACGGCCGGATGGTGGAGTGGCTGCTCGACCCGGGCGGGTCGCACGGGCTGGGCCCGCGGATGCTGACCGCGCTGCTGCTGCGCGCGGGCCGCCCCGAGATGGTGGCCGCGCTGCGCCCGGACCGGGTGTACCTGCGCCGGGAGGTCACGCTGCCGGCCGGTCCCGACCAGGTGGAGCGGCGGGCGGACCTCGTGGTGTGGGTGGCCGGCCGGCCGGTCGTCATCGAGATGAAGGTGTACTCCAAGGAGCACCGGGACCAGACCAGGGACCTGGTGGCCCACTTCCGCGCCCAGCACCGCGCCCCCGTCTTCGTCTACCTCACCCTCGACGGGTCCCACGCCCAGCACGGCGCCTTCCGTTCGATGCGCCTGCGGGACGTGGCCGTCGACCTGCGCGACGCCCTGCGATCGGTGCCCCAGCCGACGCCGGTGGCCGAGCAGGTGGGCCGGCGCACCGCGACCGACTACCTGGAGACACTCGAAAGGCTCACCCGGATGGATGCCACCTCGCACGCCGCCGCCGGCTTCTGGCTGCGGCACGGTCACGACCGGGCCTTCGTGGAGGCGAAGGCGGCCGCCTGGGCGCTGCTGCGGGCGCTGCCCGCCCGCACGGCCGAGCTGCTCGCCGCGGACGGCGAACCCGCTGCGGACTGCGAACCCGCTACGGCCGGCGACCCCGCTACGGCCGGCGACCCCGCTGCGGTCGGCGACCCTGCCGGCGTCGGCGCCCCCGCCGCGGCCGGCTGTGACCCCGCCGACGACCTGGTGGTCAGCACCCGGCTGGACCAGGTGGCCGGCAGGTACCAGCTGCGCGACGAGCGGATCGTGCTGCTGAGCCGGCGGAGCTGGCTGGACGCGGACGGCCGGCCCGCGGCCGGGGTGGGCCTGGCCGACCGCGAGCGCCGCACCGCGGACGACGACGGCTGGACCCGGCACAACATGCCGTTCTACGGGATCTGGCACCCCGCCGCCCCGCAGCACCAGCTGCTCCCCAAGCCCCGTGAGAAATGGGGGAGTTGGGGCGGAAACTGGGACTACCTGCCGCTCGACCTCGACGCCCCGGACCAGGAGCCGGCCGCCGTCTACCCGGCCCGCGCCGCCGCCCTGATCCGGGAGCTGTGGCAGGCCCACGGCTCCCGGCTGGACGAACTCGTCCGGACGGGAGCCTGAGTGCTCAGCGGGCCGCGTGGTGGCGCTTGGCCACCTCGGGGTGGGCGCGCAGGTAGCCCTTGAGCTCGTTGCGGCCGAACTCGGCGAAGAGCGGGTTGGCCGGGTCGGCCGTGGCGCCCGGCGCGTGGTGCGCGTGCGGGAAGTCCAGCGGCTCGATGTGCGCGTCCAGGCGGGGGTTGTAGAAGAACGGCGCGGAGTAGCGCTCGCGGCCGCCGGGCGGGCTCACCACGCGGTGGTTGGTGGCCTTCAGGTAGCCGTCGGTGGCCACCTCCAGCAGCTCGCCCAGGTTCACCACGAACGAGCCGGGCAGCGAGGGCACGTCCAGGAAGCTGCCGTCGGACCGTTCGACCTGAAGGCCGGGCACGGTGTCGGTGAGCAGCAGGGTCAGGAAGCCGTAGTCCTTGTGCGCGCCGACGCCCTGGCCGCCGCCGTCGGGGGAGGTGCCGGGGTAGCGGACCAGCTTGAGGCGCAGGTGGGGGTGCCCGGCGAAGGCCTGGTCGTAGAAGTCGGGCCGGGCGCCGATGGCCGTCAGCAGCTCGTGCAGCAGGCGGGCGCCGACGCCGCTGAGCCGGTCGATCCAGTGCAGCGAGGCCTCGCGCAGCTGCGGCAGGCCCTGGGGCCACTGGTTGGGCCCCTCCAGCCACCAGTAGTCCGGCTCGCCCGGGCCCGGGCGGTGCACCGGGCGCTCGGCGCCGATGTCGAGCTGGTCGCGCCAGTCGCTGCGGCCGGCGGTCAGCTCGTGGCCGATCCGGGTGTAGCCGCGGAAGTGCGGGGAGTTGAGGTTGCTGATCGCCAGCCGCTCGGCCTCCGGGAGGGCGAAGAAGGCGTGCATGGCGTCGGTCAGCGCGGTGGTCTCCCGCTCGGTGACGCCGTGGCCGATCAGGTGGAAGAAGCCGACCTCGGTGGCGGCCCGGTGCAGGTCCGCGTGGAACGCGGCCCGCTGCTCGGGCGTGCCGTCCGCCGCGGAGAGGTCGATCACGGGGAGGCCGTCGAGCCGGGAGGACAGGTGCTGCTGCGCCATATGCGACATAGGGGTGACATCCGCTGTATTCGGCCCGGCACGCTCCGGCGGTGGCCGGGGGCGGGACCGGGAAGCGCGGCTCTGATGGCGTCGCGCCCCGGTGCCGGGGTCCTGAAAAGGGTGAGGGAGCTCGGGGTCAGCGGGAGCGGCGACAGGACATGCTCGTGACGCGGAGCAGGTCCACGTGGCGACGGCTGACGAGAATTATCACGTCCACCAGGTTAGACGAGGTGGGGTGGGGAGCGGCTTGTGACCTGCATAACTCGCTATTGTCCGGGCGGGCCCGGCAGGGCGTCGATGCGCAGATCGGCCAGTCGGAGGGGGGTACGGGCGCCGGCGTCGCGGTGGGCGGTGACGATCACCGCGCGCCGCCCGGTGCCGGTGGCGCCGTGTGCGACCGACCAGGCGTTCGGTCGGTCCGGGGTCGGCGCCGCGGCCCGTCCCCGGGACGGACGGCGGCCGCCCGGTCGGCGGCGCGCAGGGGCCCGCAGGCCGCTCGGCGGCGCCGTGGGGGTGGGTTCTGCCCCGTGAGGGCGTGCCGATCCTGGCCGAAAAAGCCGTTGACCCACACCCGTACCCCGACCCCACAGCTGCCCCGACCACCCTCGACCACACCGTCGGCCGCGCCCCCGACCGGCGTCAGGTCGCGGACTTCTCCGCCGCGACCTTGGCCCGCACCGCGTCCATGTCCAGGCCCTTGGCCTGCTGGATGAGGTCCTCCAGGGCGGCCGGCGGCAGCGCGCCCGGCGCGGCGAAGACCAGCACGTTCTCGCGGATGATCGCCAGCGTCGGGATGGAGGTGATCTCGAAGGCGGCGGCGAGCTCCTGCTGGGCCTCGGTGTCCACCTTGCCGAAGACCAGGTCGGGGTGGTTCTCGGCGGCCTTGTCGTAGACCGGGGCGAAGCTGCGGCACGGACCGCACCAGGACGCCCAGAAGTCGATCAGCACGAAGGAGTCCTGGTTGACGACCTCGTCGAAGTTGTCCTTGGTGAGTTCCACGGTAGTCATGCTGGCGTCAACCGCCCCTCCTGTCCGGCTATTCCGCCGGTGCCGAGTCCCGGTAGGCCTCCAGCAGGCGCAGCCAGATCTCACTGACCGTCGGGTACGCGGGCACCGCGTGCCACAGCCGCGCCAGCGGCACCTCGCCGACCACCGCGACGGTCGCCGCGTGCAGCAGCTCGCCCACCGCGGGGCCCACGAAGGTGGCGCCGACCAGGTGGCCGCGGTCCTCGTCCACCACGATGCGGGCCCGGCCGCGGTAGTCGTCCGCCTGGAGCGAGGCGCCCGCGATCGAGCCGAGCTCGTAGTCGACCACCCGCACCCGCCGGCCCGCCCGGCGGGCCCCCTCGGCGGTCAGGCCCACCGAGGCCGCCTCCGGCTCGGTGAAGACCACCTGCGGCGCGCCCGCGGTGTCGGCGGTGGCCGCGTGCGGGCCCCAGGCGGCGGTCTCCAGCGGCCGGCCCTGGGCCAGCGCGGTGATCGCGGCGCCGGCGATCCGGCCCTGGTACTTGCCCTGGTGGGTGAGCAGGGCGCGGTGGTTGACGTCGCCGACCGCGAAGAGCCAGCCGCCGTCGACGCCGCGCACCGCGCAGCTGTCGTCCACCGCGAGCCAGTCGCCGTCGGTGAGCCCGACGCTCGCCAGGCCCAGCGCCTCGGTGCGCGGCGCCCGGCCGGTGGCGTACAGCACCTCCTCGGCGGTCAGCTCGCCGCCGTCCGCCAGGGAGACGGCGACCACGCCGTCGGCGCGGCGCAGCCCGGTCACCGAGGCGCCGAACCGCACGTCCACGCCGGCCGCGCTCAGCCCGGCGGCCACCAGCTCGCCGGCGAACGGCTCCATCCGCGGCAGCAGCCCGGCCCCGCGCACCAGCAGGGTGACCCGTGAGCCCAGTGCCTGCCAGGCGGCGGCCATCTCCACCCCGACCACGCCGCCGCCGACCACCACCAGGCGCGCGGGCACGGTGGGGGAGCTGGTCGCCTCCCGGCTGGTCCACGGCCGGGCCTCCGCCAGGCCCGGCACCCCGCTCGGCAGGACGGCCCGGGTCCCCGTGCAGAGGGCGACGGCGTGCCGGGCGGTCAGCCGTCGCTCGCCGCCGTCCGGGGTGCGCACCAGCACCTGGCGCGGCCCCTCCAGGCGGCCCTCGCCGCGCACCAGCACCGCGCCGATCGACTCCAGCCAGGAGACCTGGCCGTCGTCCTTCCAGTGCGAGGCGAAGGAGTCCCGGCGGGCCAGTACGGCCGCGGCGTCGAGCGGGCCGCGCACCGCCTCCCGCGAGCCGGCCACCGCCCGGGCGCCGGCCAGCGCGGCGGCCGGGCGCAGCAGCGCCTTGCTCGGCATGCAGGCCCAGTACGAGCACTCGCCGCCGACCAGTTCGCTCTCGACCACGGCGGTGCTCAGCCCGGCGGCCCGGGTGCGGTCGGCGACGTTCTCGCCGGTGGGGCCGCCGCCCAGGACCACCACGTCGTACTGCTCGGGCTCGGTGCTCATCCAGGTACTCCCCATGCGCGTGGGACGGTTGATCTGCCGTCAGCCATCCTGCGCCATCGACCGGGCCGGGGCGAACACGGCACGCACCGGCCCGGTGGGCGGCGCCCTCAGGTCAGTTCGAGGACGAGCTTGCCGGTGTTCTCTCCCCGGAAGAGCATCTGCAGGGTCTGCGGGAAGTCGTCCAGGGTGCCGCGGACCACGTGCTCCAGGACCTTGATCCGGCCGGTGGCGATCCACTGGCCGATCTCCCGGGCGGCCTCGGCGAAGCGCGGCGCGTGGTCGAACACCACGAAGCCCTCCATCCTGGCGCGGCGCACCAGCAGCGAGAGGTAGTTCGCGGGGCCCTGGACGCCGGTGGTGCTGTTGTACTGGCTGATGGCGCCGCAGACCACCACCCGGGCGCGCATCGCCAGGCAGGCCAGCGCGGCGTCCAGGATCTCGCCGCCGACGTTGTCGAAGTAGACGTCGATGCCGTCCGGCGCGTGGGTGCGCAGGGCCTTCTTCACGTTCTCGGCGCGGTAGTCGATCGCGGCGTCGAAGCCGAGTTCGCCGGTCAGCAGGGCGCACTTCTCGGGGCCGCCGGCGATGCCGACCACCCGGCAGCCCCGGGCCTTGGCGATCTGGCCCACCATGGTGCCCACCGCGCCCGCGGCCCCGGAGACCACCACCGTCTCGCCCTCCTGGAGCGCGCCGACCTCCAGCAGGCCGAAGTAGGCGGTCATGCCCGGCATCCCGAGCGCGCCCAGGTAGGTCGAGGGCGAGGCGGCGGAGGCGTCGATGCGCAGCGTGCCGCGGCCGTCGCAGACCACGTGCTCCTGGACCCCGAAGGTGCCGGCGACCAGGTCGCCGACGGCGAAGTCGGGGTGGTTGGACTCGGTGACCTCGATGATCGAGCCGGCCCGCATCACCTCGCCCAGAGCGACCGGCGGCAGGTAGGAGGGGCGGTCGTCGAGCCAGCCGCGCATCGCCGGGTCCAGCGAGATGAAGCGGGTGCGCCCGGCGAACTGGCCCGCGGCGGGCGCGGCGGCCGGCTCGGTGACGTGGGCCCAGTCCTCGGGGCGGACCTCGCCCACGGGACGGCGGGCGAGGCGGATCTGGCGGTTCTGTGCGGACAACATGGCGTCTCCCGGTGGCTGGGCCGCGGCTGGGCTGCTGGCTGCTCTGCCGGGCTGCTTCGCACGGCGGGGCGATTCTAAGCAAGCGCTTAGTCATTGCGCCAGGCCGGGTCGCGGGCGGACGGGACGGCGGACGGGACGGCGGCCCGCTCGAGGGGCCGGTCGCCGGCCCGGTCGCAGGGCGGTCGGAGGCCAGGTCGGAGGCCCGGTCGGAGGGCGGGTGGAGGGTGGACGGCCCGGTCGGGAGTCCGAGTGCGGGCTGGGAGTCCGGGGAGCGGGCTGGGAGTGCGGTCAAGGGCCAACCACGAATTCGGTCAGAACAGTTGACGGTCTTGAAGTGCCCATGGCAGCTTCGTGCGGTTCGGGTGTGCGCAACCGTTCGTACGCCCGGCATCCCCCACAAGGAGAGCCATGTTCAAGGGACTTGCCGCCGTGATCGGCACGGCCGCGGTCGTCGCCGGCACGCTGACGGCCGCCGCCGCCCCCGCCCAAGCCGTCCAGGCGGGCGATCTGACCTCCACCATCGCGCTGAGCAACTGCTCGGCGTCCCTGGTGCGTTACCCCACGTCGGTCGACACCGACCGGGCGATGATGCTCACCAACGGGCACTGCCTGCCGACCATGCCCAGCGCCGGCCAGGTGATCCAGAACGTCAGCGCCAGCCGCAGCGGCACCCTGCTCAACGCCGCCGGGACCGCGCTCGGCACCGTGCAGGCGGACAAGGTGCTGTACGCGACCATGACCGGCACCGACGTCACGCTCTACGAACTGACCGACACCTTCTCCTCGATCAGCAGCAAGTACGGCGCCACGGCCCTGACGATCAGTGACACCCACCCGGTCGACGGCTCCTCGATGTACATACCCTCGTCGTACTGGAAGCAGGTGTGGAACTGCTCGGTCAACGGGTTCGTCAACACCCTGCGCGAGGACCAGTGGACCTGGCACGACTCGCTGCGCTACAGCACCGGGTGCAACACCACGCACGGCACCTCCGGTTCGCCGATCGTCGACGCCACCAGCCGCAGGATCGTCGGCATCAACAACACCGGCAACGACAACGGTGAGATGTGCACCCTCGACAACCCGTGCGAGGTGGCCGCCGACGGCACCACCACGGTCACCCAGGGCCAGAGCTACGGTGAGGAGACCTACTGGTTCACCACCTGCCTGGGCGCCGGCCGTGCCATCGACCTCACCGTCAGCGGCTGCCTGCTGACCAAGCCGGCCGGCAGCGCCGTCTCGGTGACCAACCCGGGCAGCCAGAGCACCGCCGTCGGTGGCAGCGCCGGCCTGCAGATCAGCGCCACCGGCGGGACCGCGCCGCTCGGCTACGCCGCCACCGGCCTGCCCGCCGGGCTGTCCATCGCGGCCGGCACCGGCAGGATCAGCGGCACCGCCACCACCGCGGGCAGCTACACCGTCACCGTGACCGTCACGGACGCCGCGGGTCACACCGCCTCGGTCACCTTCACCTGGACCGTCACCGGTGGCGGCGGCAGCTGCACCCCGGCGCAGCTGCTCGGCAACGCCGGCTTCGAGACCGGCACCGCCGCGCCGTGGACCGCCTCCAGCGGCGTGGTGGACAACAGCTCCTCGCAGGCGGCGCACGGCGGTTCCTGGAAGGCCTGGCTGGACGGTTACGGCTCGACCCACACCGACACCCTCGCGCAGAGCGTCAGCATCCCGGCCGGCTGCCGGGCGACCCTGACCTACTGGCTGCACGTCGACACCGCCGAGACCGGCTCGACGGCCTACGACAAGCTGGTCCTGACGGCCAACGGCACCACGGTCGCCAGCTACTCGAACGTGGACGCGGCCACCGGCTACACGCAGCGGACGGTCGACCTGTCCTCCTACGCGGGCCAGAGCGTGACGCTGAAGTTCACCGGCACCGAGGACTCCTCGCTGCAGACGAGCTTCGTCCTGGACGACACCTCGCTGCAGACCAGCTGACCCGGGGCGGGCCGAGGCGCTCCCGGGTCCCCGCGACCGGGCCTTGGGGACCGGGCCTCAGAGCGCCTCGGCCCGCTGCAGCCAGCTCAGTGCCGCCCAGCCGGGCAGCACCGGCAGCACCAGGGTGATCAGTCGGAAGAGCATCACGGCGGCCAGCGCGTTGCTGTTGCCCAGACCGGTGGTGCTGCCCAGCACGGCCGCGGTCGCCGCCTCCACCCCGCCCACCCCGCTCGGGGTGGGCACCAGGGTGCCGACCGCGCTGCCGACCAGGAAGGCCACCGCGACCGCGGAGAAGCGCGCGTCGCCGCCGGTCGCCCGCACGCAGCAGTAGAGGCAACTGGTGAGCATCATCGAGACCATGAACTGCCCCAGCGCCCCGAGCGCCGGGCCGCCCGGGTGGTGCAGCAGGTCCCGCAGCCGGGCCACCGACCCCTCCAGCAGCGGCCGCAGCCGGGTCACCAGCCGGTCGCGCACGGCCGGGACGGCCAGCACCAGCAGGGCGAGCACGGCCACCAGGGCGACGCAGCCCAGCGCGATTTCGGTGCTGTGCGCGCCCTGCGCGGTGTTCGGCCGGCGCACGCCGGATAGCCAGACGAAGAAGGCCAGCTGCAGCAGGTGCAGCACCAGGCCCACCAGCTGTCCGGCGCCGATGCTGGAGACCGCCCGCCCCGGCGCGATGCCGCTGCGCTGCAGCAGCCGGGTGTTGAGCGCGGCGCCGCCGAGGTTGCCGGGTATCACCAGCCGCACGAAGGAGCCGGCCAGCTGGGCCAGCGCGGTGCGGGCGAAACCGATCCGCTCCGGCACGAAGCCCAGCACGCCGACCGTCGCGACCGGGTAACTGGCCACCATGGCGAGCAGCGCGAGTCCGATCCACCCCCGGTCGGAGCTGCGCACCAGCTGCACGGGGTCGGTGCCCGAGCCGCTGCCCTGGTAGTAGAGCAGGCCGACCACGAGCACGCCGGCCCCCACCGTGATCAACGTGCGCGGCCGCGGTCGCCGCAGTCCCCGTGCTCCGCGCGCCGGGCGCCGCCGCGGTAGTCCCATCCCCGTTTCCACCGCTGCATGCTCCCACACGGCCCCAGCGGCCCACCTGCCGTTGCCGCGGCCGCGGTCCGCCGCGCGCGGGCGCCGGCCACGGCGCGGGTCCGGGGGGCGAACGCGGGGCGAACACCCGGCCGCCGGGCGGCGACGGCCGGCCGTACCGGGGGGCGAAGGGGAGGGAAAGGCGGGGGAAAATCCGTTCGCGCGGGGGCCGGGTGATGGCGATGATGGGCGACATGTCACAGAACCAGAGCGCCGGAGCACCGCAGCGGGGCGCCTCCCGCGACTTCGAGGAGCTGGTGGGCGAGGGCGAGGCCGTCCCGGTGGACGGCTGGGACTTCTCCTGGCTGGCGGGCCGGGCCAGCGAGCACCGCCCGTCCTGGGGCTACCAGCGGCTGCTGGCCGGGCGGCTGGCCGGAGCCTCGGCGGCGCTCGACCTGCAGACCGGCGGGGGCGAGGTGCTGGCCGGCGAGCTGGCGACCGCGGCCGCGACGCCGCCGGTGCTCGCCGCCACCGAGTCCTGGCCGCCGAACCTCGCCAGGGCCACCGCGCTGCTGCACCCGCTGGGCGCGGTCGTCGTCGCGGACCCCGACGAGCCGCCGCTCCCGTTCGCCGACGCCGCCTTCGACCTGGTGACCAGCCGCCACCCCGCGACGGTGTGGTGGGCGGAGATCAGCCGGGTGCTGCGGCCCGGCGGCACCTACTTCGCGCAGCACGTCGGGCACGCCAGCGTCTTCGAGCTGGTCGAGTACTTCCTGGGCCCGCAGCCGCCCGGGGTCCGCCGCGGGCGGCACTTCGAGGACGAGAGCGCGCAGGCCCGGGCGGCCGGGCTGGAGGTGGTGGACCTGCGGTTCGAGCGGCTGCGCACCGAGTTCCGTGACATCGGCGCGGTGGTGTACTTCCTGCGCAAGGTGATCTGGATGGTGCCGGGCTTCACCGTCGAGCGGTACCGCGACCGGCTGCGCGAGCTGCACCTGATGATCGAGCGCGAGGGGCCGTTCGTCGCCCACGCCAGCCGCTTCCTGATCGAGGCCCGCAAACCCGTCGAACCGGCCCCGGCGCCCTGAGCGCCCGGATCGCCCCGATTGAGGCGGCCTGACCCGGCCGGGCGGCCCGCGCTGTGATCCGGCTCGCTCGCCGGGTGTGGTATCCGGGCCGTCCGCGCCCTCGTGCCCGGCTTCACCCACATGGCATACTCCGGACCGTGACCACCTGTCGTACGACCCGGACCCTGCGCGCGGCCGTGTTCGCCGCGCTCGCGGTTCCGCTGTCCGCGGCCGGTCACGTGGTGGTCACCGGAAAGCCGCTGCCGCTCACCGTGGTGGCGCTGGCCGCCGTGGCGGTCTTCGCGCTGGCGGCGCTGCTGGCCGGCGCCGAGCGCGGCTTCGCGCGGATCGCGGCCCTGCTGCTGCCGGTCGAGCTGCTGCTCAACACCACCTTCAACCTCGGCCAGGACGCCTGTGCGCCGGCGCCGGGCCAGGCCCACAGCGGCACCGGCCACGGGCTGGACCTGATGGTCTGCGGCGGCGGCTCGGTCGGCTCCGGCGGCGGGGCGCTCTCGCTCGCGCCGATGGTGCTGGAGTGCGTCCTGCTGGCCGTGCACGTGGTCGTCACGCTGCTCGCCGCCCTGTGGCTGCGCCTGGCCGACGCCTCGCTCAGCCGGCTGCCGGAGCTCGCCGGCGCGCTGGCCCAGCTGGCCACCGGCGTGCTGCGCGCGCTGCTGCCGCTCGTCCCGCTGCCGGCCCGCCCGGCCCTGGGCGCACCGTTGCCCGAGCCCCGCCCGGAGCACGCGCCCGCCGAGGACCTCCCGCTCGCACCCTCCCGCCGCCGCGGTCCGCCGGCGTCGTTCGCGCTCGCCTGCTGAGTCCGTCCCCCGCACCGCGGGGGCGGCCCGCGGTGCGCGCCGCCGACGCCCCCCGAGGCTTGCCGGTCAAGCCCTCACCCCGCGGACAGGACGGATCTTTCGATGAGCACGCAGCAGAACAAGGCCAGGCAGACCAGCGGCAACCCCGCCACCGCCGAACTGAGCCACGAGGAGCGCAACGCCGCCCGGCGCGAGCGGCTGGCGCAGGCCCGGCTGCGCGAGGAGCAGGCCGGGCGGACCCGGCGCCGGATCGTGATCGGCGTCTCGGCGGTCGCGGCGCTGGGGCTGGTGGGCGGCCTGGCGCTGGCGATCGGCACCGGCACCGGAGGCGCGAGCAGCAGCGGCAGCGCCGGTGGCGACAGCGCCAGGTCGGCCGGCTCCGCGCCCGCCGCCGCGGTGGTCACCCCGGCGCACGCGAGTGGCGCCGACGGCACCGTGGTGGTCTACGGCAAGCCGGACTCCGCGCACACCCTGGCCGTCTACGAGGACTTCCGCTGCCCGATCTGCGAGAAGTTCGAGACCGCGAACGGCAGCACCGTCCAGGCGCTCGCCGACGACGGCACCTACAAGATCGAGTACCACCTGGCCGCCTTCCTGGACGACAACCTCGGCGGCAAGGGCTCGATCACCGCGCTGGCGGCCGCCCGCGCGGCGCTGAACCAGAGCGTGGACGACTTCAAGAAGTTCCACGACGTGCTCTACGCGAACCAGCCCGACGAGCGGACCGACGGCTTCGGCGACGTCAACAGGATCCTCGACCTGGCCGGCCAGGTGCCCGGCCTGAAGACCGACGCGTTCACCACCGCCGTCACCAAGGGCACCTACCTGCCGTGGGCCCAGAAGGTGGCCGGCGCCTTCACCAAGAGCGGCGTGACCGGCACCCCGACCATGAAGCTCGACGGCAAGCAGCTGAACCTCTTCGCCGGCTCCGGCCCGGTCAGCGCCGACCAGTTCACCGCGATGGTCAAGCAGGGGGTGGGGGCGCAGTGACCGCCGCCGTCGCCCGGCCGGCCGACGGCGACCGCGACCGGGACCCCGTCCCCGCCGGGCAGCCGGCCGGCGCCGGCCGGCGCGGCCTGATCTGGCTGCTGGCGGTGGCCGGGGCGCTGGGCCTGGCCGCCTCGTCCGTGCTGACCTTCGACAAGCTGCGGCTGCTGGCCAACCCGGACTACGTGCCCAGCTGCAACATCAACCCGATCATCAGCTGCGGCTCGGTGATGCGCACCGAGCAGGCCGCGCTCCTCGGGTTCCCCAACTCGCTGCTGGGGCTGGTCGGGTTCACGGTGGTGCTGGCGACCGCGCTGGGCCTGGCGGCGGGGGCCCGCTACCACCGCTGGTACTGGCTGGGGCTGCAGGCGGGGAGCCTGCTGGGCGTGGTGCTGGTGCACTGGCTGATCGGCCAGTCGCTGTACACGATCGGCGCGCTCTGCCCGTACTGCATGGTGGTCTGGGCCTCGACCATCGCGCTGTTCTGGTACACCACGCTGCACAACCTGCGCACCGGGGTGATCCCGGTGGGCGATCGACTGCGGCCGGTGGTCCGGGAGTTGAACCGCTACCACTGGGCGGTCCCGGTGCTCTGGTACGCGGTGATCGCGCTGCTGGTGCTCAACCGGTTCTGGTACTACTGGCAGACGCTGCTCTGACCGGTGGCGGGTGGCGCGGGTAGCGCGGGCCGGGCGGGGCATACGGCGGGTAGCGGGATCCGGTCCCGCGAAGGAGGATCCCGATGCCCGCCGCCCCGCGCACCCGTCGCCTTCCGTTCGCCGTCCCCGTCGCGGCCCTGGGCCTCACCGCCCTGGCGGTGACGGGCTGTTCCTCCGCGGCGGGGCCGCACGTGGTGAGCGGCGGTCCGGCCACGCCGGCGCCGGCCACCGCGGCACCGTCGGCCACGCCGGCCTCGCCGGTCCCGTCCGCCGGCGCCTCCACCACCACTGCGCCGTCCGCGGCTGCCTCCGCCCCGGCCACCACCTCCGCGCCCGTCACCGCGCCCGCCACCGGTGCACCGGGTACCCCGAGCGCATCGGCGTCCGCCGCCGGGCCGAGCGCCTGCAGCAGCGGCCGGCTCGGCGCGGCGCTGACCGACCCCGGAGTGGGCGCGGGGCAGTACTACGCGACGCTGGTGCTGACCAACACCTCGGACCGCGCCTGCACGCTGTCGGGCTACCCGGGCGTCTCGTACGTGGCGGCGGCCGGCGTGCAGTCCGGCAACGCGGCCCAGCGCACCGGCGACCCGTACACCGCGGTCACCCTCAAGCCGCACGGCACCGCCCGGGCCACCCTGCACGACAGCAACGGCATCGGCGGCTACGACCCCGCGCAGTGCCAACTCACCGCCGCACAGGGCCTGCGGGTCTATCCGCCGGGCGAGACGCACGCGCTCTTCGTGCCCTGGCGGAGCGAGCACTGCGCCGGCCCGACCGTCCACGCCCTGACCATCGGGCCGCTCACCTCGTGAGCCGGCTCGCGGTGCGCTCGCGACCGGGTTGAACGCTCGGGGCGGCGGCTGCGTACTCCCGGGCGGAGCGGCACCGGGTCGCTCCGGCAGGACCTCACCGTTCGGGATGGGGGCAACACCGTCATGTCCGCATATCGTCGCGCCGGGATGCTGGCGGCCTCGGCGGCCGCCGTGCTGGCGTTCGTCGCCGGCTGCGGTTCGAGCGGGTCGTCGGCCGGCGGGTCGCCGGCCGCGAGCACCGCTCCCGCGCCGTCCACCACCGCTCCCGCCACCACGCCGCCGTCCTCCTCGGCGGCGGCGCTGAAGGTGGCCACCAGCGGCACGCTCGGCCAGATCGTCACCGACAGCAGCGGGCACACGCTGTACCGCTTCGACCACGACTCGGCGAGCCCGCCGACCTCCAGCTGCACCGGCTCCTGCGCGGCCACCTGGCAGGCGGCCCCCGCGCCCGGCGGCCAGCCCACCGCGACCGGCGTCTCCGGCCAGGTCGGCACGCTCACCCGGTCCGACGGGACCCGGCAGCTGACCCTGAACGGCTGGCCGCTGTACCGCTTCAGCGGCGACGGAGCACCCGGTGACACCAAGGGCCAGGGCGTGGCCGGCATCTGGTGGGCCGTCACGCCGAGCGGCGCGCGGGCCGGCTCCGGCGGTGCGGCGAGCTCGCCCGGCAGCCCGACCATGCCGAGCAGTCCGGCCACGCCGACCATGCCGAGCACCCCCGCGCCGTCCTCGCCCGGGACCTCCTCCGGTGGCGGCGGCTACAACTACTGACGGTTGTCGGGCGATCGCACTTGCGAACAGGAGGTACCGGTGCGCCAGGATGGGCTCGTGACCGATGAACGCCGGGCCGGACGTGCGGCCGCCGCGGACGAGGATCTGATGCGGGCTCTCTACCGGGAGCACGCGGGCCCCCTGCTGGGGTTCGTGATGCACCTGGTGGGGGGCGACCGCCAGCGGGCCGAGGACGTCGTGCAGGAGACCCTGGTACGGGCCTGGCGGCACGCGGACCGGCTGGACGTGGCGGCCGGCTCGGTCCGCCCGTGGCTGGTGACGGTGGCGCGGCGGATCGTCATCGACAACCACCGGCGCACCGCCGCCCGCCCGCCGGAGACCGACGCGGCCCCCCTGGAGCTGCTCCCGGCCGAGGACGAACTCGACCGGGCGCTGCGGATGATGGCCATCACGGACGCCCTGGGAGCGCTGACCACCGCGCACCGCGAGGTGATCGTGGAGACGTACCTGAAGGGCCGCACGGTCGGGGAGGCGGCAGCGGAGCTCGGCATTCCGGCCGGTACCGTGAAGTCGCGGGTCTTCTACGCACTGCGGTCGCTGAGGCTGGCCCTGGAAGAAAGAGGAGTGACGTCGTGACAGCGCCCCGGGTCCCGCAGGACCCCCAGGACTGGCAGGACCGGCATCTCGACGCCGGCGCCTACGTCCTCGGCGTGCTCGACGAGGCGGACCGGGTGGCCTTCGAGGCGCACCTGGCCGACTGCCCGCGCTGTGCCGCCGAGCTGGACGAACTGGCCGGCGTGGCCGGGATGCTGGGGGAGCTGTCGAAGGTCGAGCCGCTCGCCACCGCACCGGTGGGCCCCAGCCCCCGGCTGCTGGAGGGCCTGCTGGACGAGGTCGTCGCGATCCGCCGGCGCGGCCGCCGGCGGCGGCTGTGGCTGGTGGCCGCCGCGGCGGTGCTGGTGGTCGGCGGCCCGGCGGCGACGGTCGCGGTGCTGGACTCCGGGCCGGCCGCGTCCAAGGCGCCCGCGGCGGCCGCCTCGGACACGCCCTGGCCGGACGCGCCCGCGGGGTGGAACAGCACGTCGGAGCCCTGGCTGATCATCGACTTGGACTTGACGTTGGGCTTGG